>JAAZBY010000510.1 GCA_012513595.1 Chloroflexota bacterium | reverse complement strand
TGAGAGGTTGTCCCACGCTTTCCGGAATGGCTCCATGCGACGCCGGCTCAGGTCCATCGTCTCGCCGATCACCCGAACCAGCCACCCCAGTAGGCTTTCCTCGCCGTCCCGACCCAGCACCCCGCTCAGGCGCTCCACGGCATCCGCGACCTTCTCCAGCCCCGCCGCCGTGGTCCCCAGCGGCCCCTCGAGGTCCCCGAGGCGTTGCTCCAGTCCCTCGAGCGCCTCGAAGAGCGGCCCCATCACGGAGTCGGCCTCGGGCATCCCGTCCATGAGCTCCTGGGCCGCTTCCTGGGCCGCCCCGAACTCCTCCTCGAACCGGGTGCGTATCTCGCCGAGCGTGGCCTCCAACCCGCCCAGATCGAACCCCTCCAGCTGCGCGTCCACCTCGTCGAGGGCCGTCTGCACCACGTCGCCGAGGCCCCCCTCCCCGGTCAGCGCCCCGCCCACCTGCGAGAGGAAATCCGCCGGCACGATCGGGATCTGACTCAGCCCCGTCAGGTCCACCCCGATCTCCGCCGCGTCCCGGGCCCGCACCAGCCGCTCCGCCTGGATCGCCTGCCGCTCCAGTTCCAGCGCCGTCTCCTGGGCCACCGTCAGGCTCTCGTTGGCCAGCGTGTGCTCGATCTCGGCCAGCCGCACCAGGTCCCGAAGCTCCTGTTGCTGCATCTGCCAGCCCCGCACCGCCTCGGCCAGGGGATCCAGCACGCTCTGGAGCCCCCCAACCAGGTCCCCCAGGAGGCTCCGCTGCTCGGCCAGAAGGGAGAGCGTCTCCCGCTCCACGTCCAGCCGGCTCTGGAACGCCCCCAGCTCGCCCTGGGCCGCGTCCATCTCCTCCTGGGCCTCGCGCTGCTCCCCGATCAGGCCGATCATCTCCCGTTCGCGCTCGGCCCGCTCCTTCTGGGCCGCCGTGGCCCGCGGATCCGCCATGATCGCCGCCAGCTGGGCCAGCCGCGCGGTGTCCTGGCGCTCCTGTTGCGCGCCCCGCAGGGCCCGCAGCCGCTCCTCGATCCCGGCCAGGCGGCCCTGGGCCTCCGCCACCCGGGCGTAGCGCCGGGCCAGCTCCTCGAGCTCCGGCCCCGCCTCCCCGGCCCCCTCCCGGATCGCCGCGTAGAACTCTTCCGAGACCTGCCCCGTCTCCCGGATCTGGTGGAGGATCTCGGCGAACGTCTCCCGCAGGGCCAGCGTCCGGGGCGCCACCTCGCCCTCCTCCATCCGCCCGGCCCCCGCCAGGCCGGCGAGCATCGTCTGCACCGTGCTCCCAAAGGCCACCAGGGCGCTCATGTCCGCCTGGGTGAACCCCGAGAGGAGCACCTCGGCCCAGCCCTTGCCCCACTGATCCAGGTCCGGCAAGAGGCGCGGGGGCGATCCCGGCTTGAGCAGCGACGTCACCACCCGCCCCAGCACCGCGAGGGCCTGCGCCACGGCGCTCACTGCCATCAGGAGCCCCTTGGCCAGCATCTCGCCGATGTTCAGGCCCCAGGAGAGGGCGTAGCGGGCGAACACGCTCATGTAGCCGGCCACCCGGCCCAGGATGCCGGCCGTGGCCACCCCCGCCGAGGTCAGCCGCTCGATCCACACCGTGGCCCATTCCCGGATCGACCCCTTGGCCCGCTCGATCACCCCCGGCAGCCCATCCACCGCCCGCCGCAGGTAGGGCAGCGCCGTCAGGGCCAGCCGGTCGAGGAACTGCAAGAGCTCCCCGCCGACGATCTCCTTGAAATCCCCCAGGACGTTCGTCACCTGGACGATGGGGTCCGCCAGGGCCCGGGCGCTGCCGCCCACCTGCCGCTGGAGCTCCGCCAGGATCATGCCCTGGGCCTTGGCCACCTGGCCGCTCTCCACCAGCACCCGGATCTGTTCCCGCTGGCTCTCGGTAAACGCCACGCCCACCCGCTGGAGCGCCGTCACCCCGAGGATGGGGTCGTTCAGCGCCTTGCCCAGCTGGATGGCACTGTTCTTGAGGTCCTGCTTGAACGCCACAGAGAGGTCCAGGGTCGACTCGAGGGCCTGGGGAAAGATCTCGCCCCCGATGTTCGTAAAGGTGAGGAGCAGCGCCTCGGCGCCCGCCACCGCGTCGTCCTCGAACGACGTGAGGTTCTGCATCTCGCCGGCCAGGGCCTCGAGCTCCTCGATCGTCAGCCCCGCCGCCTGCCCCGTGCTCCGGAGCACCGCCTCGAGCTGCCGGTGGGCGTCCCGGGCCCCCCGCGCCGCCGGCAAGAGGTCGCCCATCGTCGCCTGCCAGGCCCGCGCCGCCAGCTGGGCACCCAGGAACCCGGTGGCCACCTGCAGGGCCCCGCCCAGGATCGTCCGGATGCTCCGGGACACCCCACCCGCCCAGCTCTCCGCCGAGCGCCGGGCGTTGCGGAACACCCCCTGGAGCGGCTTGTCGTCCCCATTGATGTAGACCCAGGCTTCGCCCAGCTTCATCTATCGCCTCACCCGTCGATCTCGCCCCGGTCCCTCAGCGCCGCGCCGATCCGCCGCCGTTCCGCCCGATCCTCCGCGGTCTCCTCGGCCCCGCCGGACCCCTCGCCATCGCCCTCGCCGAACAGCGCCCGCGCCATCTCGATCGCCCCGAGGCGCGCCTCAAAGCGCGTCCGCCGCATGTACGCCACGGTCAGCGCCGCCAGGTCCTCGTCGTCCAGCTCGTCGTCCCAGCGCCCCCACTGCGAGAGCGCTAGCTCGGCGAGGTCGGCGGCGTCTCCGGGCCAGTCGTCGGCCTGAAGAGCGTCCGCAGCGCGCCGAAAGGGAAGGCCAGTTTCAGCACCTCCGCGAACGCCGCGATGATCTCGTCGTCATACGCCTTGTCCACCGCGTCCTTGAGGTTCGGCGCATAGGCCACCAGCGCCTCGGCGCAGCGGTCCACCGAATCCGTCAGGAGCGGCACGATGGCCTGGCCGATGGCCCGCAGGCCCGCCGCGTCCCGCAGGTCCACCTCCGGGGCCTCCAGGATCGTCACGATCGGCCCCACGAGTTCCTCGATCGGCCCCTGCAGTCCCTTACGCCACCCCGCCGACTCCCGCCGTCGCAGCTGCTGGATGGTGTGTTCCTCTTCCCCGAGCGTTACCGTCACTACTCTGGGCATGGTCTCCTCTCACGTGGATCCTAGGCGGGCCGCCCCGCTATCCCTGCAGGGCGCCGGGCGGCCCGCGGCCTTACGAGGTTGCCAGGGTGTGCACCTACTGGACCTTCTACAGCTGCTTGCCGACGGCTTTGGAGGTGTCCGGCTTGGCCTTGATCTGCAAGGGCATGCCGGCCTCCTGGGCCTTGGCAAACTGGAGTTGCCCG
>JAAZBY010000509.1 GCA_012513595.1 Chloroflexota bacterium | reverse complement strand
GGCACGCGGCGGCGCACGCCATCATGACCACCGACACGCGCCCCAAGGAGATCGCCGTGCGCGCGCGCCTAGGCGGTCACGAGTTCGTGGTAGCCGGGATGGTCAAGGGCGCCGGGATGATCAGCCCCAACATGGCCACGCTCCTCTGCGTGCTGACCACCGATGCGGCGCTAGCGCCCGTCCCGGCGGCGCAGGCACTCCGCGAGGCGGTGGAGGCCGGGTTCAACCTGATCACGGTCGATGGGGACACCAGCACGAATGACACGGCGCTCCTCCTGGCCAGCGGCGAAAGCGGAGCCGCGCGCATCACTTCTGTCGATTCGGCGGGGTACGCGTTGTTCCGCGAGGCGCTGACCCACGTCGTCGTAGCGTTGGCCAAAGAGATCGTGCGCGATGGCGAGGGCGCCAGCCACTTTGTGGCCATCCGCGTGAGCGGGGCGCGTTCCCGCACGGAGGCCAAGCAGGTGGCCATGTCGGTGGCCAAGTCTCCGCTGGTCAAGACGGCCGTCTATGGGCGCGATGCGAACTGGGGGCGGGTGGCCTGCGCGGCGGGCTACAGCGGGGTGGCGATCGACCCTCAGAAGGTCACCCTCTGGCTGGGAGACATGGAGGTCTTTCGCCACGGGGAGCCGTTGCCCTTGGATGAAGGGCGGGCGGCCGCCCTCCTGGCCGAGGCGGACGTGGCCATCCGCATCGACCTGGGGCAGGGCGCCGAGGAGATCACCGCCTGGACCTGTGACCTGACCCACGCCTACGTGGACGTGAACGCCCACTATCGCAGCTAGGCGCTCCCGCGCACTACAGGCAGAGGCCACCCGGCACCGGGTGGCCTCTGTTGCTAGTGAAACGGGGAATCAGCGGGCGCGCAGCAGGACGCTGGCCAGCTGGGCGTAGACCTGCGCGGCCGAGACGAGGTCATCGACGCGCACCTGCTCCTCCGCCGTGTGAGCGTAGCGCTCCTCCCCGGGGCCAAAGCCGATGGTGGGGATGCCGGCGATCCCGGAGGTGTAGGTGCCGTCGGTGGAGAACTCCCACTTGCCCAGGTGCGGCACGTAGCCCAGCTCATCCTCGATCACCGCTGAGGCCGCCACCAGCAGGGGCTCGTTGGTGGGGGTGGCCCAGTAAGGAAAGTGCTGCCGCACCTGCACCGGATGCCCGAGGTAGGTGCTGGCCACGTACTCGGGCACCTCGACGGAGGCATCCACCGACTCGCGCGCCAGCACCCGCTTAATCTCGGCGGTGGCCTTGGCTTCCGTCTCGCCGTTGGTCAGGCGTCGGTCAATGACCAGCGAACAGGCATCAGGCACGGCGTTGCGGCTGCCCGACTGGCTGCGGATCTCGGTCACGGCGATGCTGCCCTTGCCCAGGAAGGCGTCGGTGTTCAGCTGCGGGGCGAGCAGCTCAAGCCCCACGATCACGCGCGCGGCGGAGTAGATGGCGTTGATGCCCCGCTGTGGGGCCGAGGCGTGGCTGGCCTTGCCGCGTACGGTCACCTCGAACTCGATACGCCCGCGCTGCCCCCTGGCCAGCTGCAGATTGGTGGGTTCGCCGAGGATCACCCAGTCAGGCCGCAGACCGTCGACCTCGACGATGTGCTGCATGGCGGCGCCCTCGCAGGGTTCCTCTTGCACTACGGCAGCCAGGTAGAGGGTGCCCTGCAGGCGCACCGGGCTGGCCGCCAGAGCACGGACGCCATGGATCATGGCGGCCAGGCCCCCCTTCATGTCACACGCGCCCCGCCCGTACAGGACGCCGGCCTCGACCTCGCCCCCGTAGGGATCCCGGAGCCAGCTGGCCTGGTTGCCGACGCCTACCGTGTCCATATGGGCGTTGAGGAGAAGCCGCTTGCCCTGGCCATCGCCCAGGCGGCCGATGACACTGCCGAGGGCATCCACGCGCACCTCCTCGAACCCGGCCAGGCGCATCTCGTCGGCGACCAGGGCGGCCACCTGCCCCTCCTGGCCCGACGGGCTCGGCAGACGCACCAGCTCTTGCGCCAGGGCAGTGAGGGCCTCGCGGTCAATGTTCTTGTCACGATGGGGCATGTCTCGTTGCTCTTTCTCGGGCGTGGAAAGGGCCTGCCCGGCGGAGGACCCGCCAAACAGCAGGCACTAATAACCCCCGGACCCCATGAGGACTACGGGGAGGGTCTTCAAAAGTATACGCACATCCAACAGTGGCGACCAGTTCTCGATATAGTAAAGGTCCAGGAGCACCATCTCGTCAAAAGTGAGGTTGCTGCGCCCGCTCACCTGCCACAGTCCGGTAATACCGGGGCGCACGTCGAGGCGCCGTCGGTGCCAGGGCTCGTACTCCTCCACCTCTGAGGGGATGGGCGGCCTGGGGCCCACGAGGCTCATCTCTCCCCGCAGGACGTTCCACAGCTGGGGCAGCTCGTCACAGCCGTAGCGCAGGATGCGCCCCACCCGGGTACGCCGCGGGTCGTTACGTATCTTGAACAGGGGGCCGCTGGCCTCGTTCTGGTCCAGCAGCTGTTCGCGGATCTCCTCCGCGTTGACGCACATGGTGCGGAACTTGATACAGGTGAACTCTTTGCCGCCGCGGCCGAGCCGCTTCTGCCGGAAGAACACCGGGCCGGGCGAATCCAGACGGATGGCCAGCGCCACGAGCGCGCCAAAGGGCGCCAGGACGACTATCAGGATCAGCGCCGCGATCACGTCGGTAACCCGCTTGAACAGCAATTGCCAGTCGTACAGCTTGGGCTCCGCGATGCCCAGGAGGGGCACCCCGTTGAGGTTCTCGACGACGACGTTGCGGAGCGTCATCTGGAACAGGTCGGGGACGATGCGCGTCCGCACGTTGCCCCGCGTGCACTGCCGCATGATCTCCAGGATCTTGCGATGCGAGAGCCAGGGCAACGTAATGACGACCTCATCGATATCCTGCGAGGCGATGACCTCGCCGAGCTGCTCCGTCGTGCCAAGGGCTACGTAGCGCCCGATATCTGTTGACGAGCGGGCCGGGTCATCGTCGACAAAGCCAACGATCACATAGCCCAAGTCGGGCCGGGCCACCACGGCGCGCATGATGGTGCGGGACGTCTCACCGGCCCCGACGATCAGCATGCGCGTTACGCCTAGGCCGCGCCGTCGGCGACGGTTGATGAGGGCCTTTTCCAGGGCACGGCTCGTCCACACCAGGAGAAGCGTTATCACGCCGGCATAGCCAAAGATGAGGCGCGAGTAGTAAAAGGGGCGCGCGTAGAAAACGATCACGGTCATCAGGGCGATGCCCGTCACGGTGCCCTTGAAGACGATGTAGAACTCGTCTAGCGGCAGGCGTGAGCGCTCCGTGCGGTAGGCGCCCTCCAGCCAGAAGACCAGCACGATGATCGTAGTGAGAAGGGCTATGCTGGGGATATAGACCGGGAAGCGCACATGATAGGCGGGCTCGACCAGGCGAATCCACTGCAGGTCGTAGCGCACCCAGTAGGCGATGGCGAACGAAGCGACGATCAGCAGCAGATCCACGACGGGCTTCAGGTAGCGCCACAGACGGGGCGTCGCATCGCGTGTAGATGACATGTCCTACCGCTCTCCGAGAACTCGGTGGTAGATGGCGGACGTCTCGCGGGCCACCCGCTGCCATGAAAAGGCCTTGGCTCTGGCCAGCCCCCTGCCGCGCAGATCCTCTGCCAGGGCGTGGTCCTCCAGCAGCCTGCCCATGGCCTCAGCCAGGGCCGCGTCGTCCAGCGGGGGGACGACCAGGCCCGCGTCCCCGACGGCCTCGGGCATTGACGAGGCGTCACTGGTCACCACGGGCGTGCCGCAGGCCAGCGCCTCGAGCACCGGCAGGCCGAACCCCTCGTAGAGAGATGGATAGACGAACAGGTCCGCGGCGCTGTACCAGAGCGCCAACTCGTCGTCGGGCACAAAGCCGGGGAAGAGCACCCGGTCCGCCAGGCCCAGGCGTTGCACGGTGGCCTCGATCTGGTCATAGTACCAGCCCTTGCCGCCGGCAATCACCAGACGGTGCACAAAGCCGGGCCGCCCGCAGAGCCGCCCATAGGCGGCCAGCAACGTGGGCAGGTTCTTGCGCGGCTCCAGGGTCCCCAGGAAAAGGATCATCCGTTCGGGCAGGCCGCGGCGCTGCCGAAAGGCCGCCAGGCGGTCCGCATCGTCCACGGGCGCCAGGTTGGCGTCGACGCCCAGGTGCACCACGACGACCCTATCGCCGGGCACGTCGAGGATCTCGATGATATCCTGCCGGGTGCTCTCCGAGCTAGCCACGATCAGGTCGGCACGCCGCGCGCTGAGCCGCGTGAAGGGCTGGAGGTAGTGCCGGTTCATGGGTCGGAACAGCTGCGGATAGCGGAAGAAGGTCAGGTCGTGGATGGAGAGGACCAGCGGGCAGGGAAGGACCAGAGGCCCCACGCAGAACGGGGCGTGGATCAGGTCCAGCCCCAGCCGGCGTATCTCGCCCGGCTGGGCGAGCTGCTCCCAAAGGATGCGCACAGCAGGCCGCTGGGTTGGCCATGGCGTACGGTGATAAGCCCAGCCCGGCAGGCTGACCCCCTCATCCGCCAGGAAGGCATGGTACCGCAGGCTCGGGTCGGCGTCGGGCAGATGCTCGAGGAGCTTGTATATATACCGGCTGCCACCGGCAGCACGATAGCCCTCATCCAGGGACAGGAGGTGAGCGTTGAGGCCCACGTTGTAGCAAGCAGGCGTGCTGGAGTGTTCCACGATGGCATTATACCATGGCCGTCATTATGGACAAGCCTGGGGCGGGGTCGTGCCGAGCATGCGGCGGTAGAGGGCCACAGTCTGTGCGGCGATCTGTGCCTGGGTAAAGTGAGCCAACACGCGCTCGCGGCCAAGCCGGCCGAGGGCCGCCCGTCGGGCGGGGTCCGCGCGTAGCTCGGCCAAAAGCCCGGCAAGTTCTACCGGCTGCCCCTCGGGAAAGACCAGCCCCCCCTCGCCGATGACCGCGGGGATCTCGCCCGAGTCGGAGCCGACTACAGGCACCCCGCAGGCCATGGCCTCGATGAGCACCCGGCCGAACTGTTCTTTCCAGTTGGGGCGGGTGAGGGAGGGGAGCACCAGGAGGTCCAGCGTGTTCAGGAAGGCCGGCATCTCCGTCGAGGGCAGGTGTTCGGCGAGGTCGAGACGGCCTTCCAGAGAGCGGGAGGCGAACCAGGAGGATATCTCGTCGCGCAGGGGGCCCGAGCCGCGCATCGCCAGGCGCCAGGGGCCCTGCAGAAGGGCCAGCGCCTCGAGCAGCACGCGCAGGCCCTTCTCTTCCACGAGTCGGCCGGCATAGCCGATGGTGAACTGGCGCGCGGCGCCCGAGGGACGGGGCGCAAAGACCTCCGGGTCGACGCCGAACTGCGGGATGACGGCCAGGTCGCCGCGGTACCCCTTGTCGCGCAGGACCTCGGCCGCCGATGAGGTCCCGGCAGCGGCGGCGTCGGCATGGGTGTAGGCATAGCGCTCCATGAGGCGGAAGGGGAGCGGGTAGCGGCGGTGCAGGTTCTGCCAGGAGAAAAAGAGCGTGCGGGCGCCGACGCGCTGCCCGGCGCGCAGCGCCAGGTAGGTGGCCAGGTTGTACGGTTCCTCGTCGATGTGCAGGATGTCGGGCCGCAGAGACGTGAGGATGCGCGGCAGACGGGGGTAGAAGTGCAGATGAAACCTGCCGTTGAAGGCGAGAGGCGTCGCCAGCAGCTGATAGTGGGCCCCAGGCAGGCGTTCCAGGCGCTGCTCGCGGCGCCCGTCTCGCCAGGAGGGCGGGACGATGGCCGTGAGCTGGACATCGGGGAAGGCGGCCAGCTCCTGGAGCTTCTTCTGGTAAGCCCCGACCACCAGGGCTTTGGAGACAATGGTGACGCGCACGGCATCCTCCGGCGAAGCAAGGGCACGTAGGGATTGTAACCGGCGGCGGGGAGGCGGCCAAACCGGGGCTTTGACAGGGGCTGGGGCTGGCACTAGGATCAGGGGACGCGGGGCGGTGGCGGAATGGCAGACGCTGCGGACTTAAAATCCGCTGGCCGCAAGG
>JAAZBY010000508.1 GCA_012513595.1 Chloroflexota bacterium | reverse complement strand
GGTGCAAAACTGCGCAATGCGCGGCCGGCCTTGCCTAGTAGTGGCCGACCATCTCGATATTGGCCCCGTTTATGGCCGCCGCATTCTCACCGCACAGGTATAGCGCCATGGCGGCCAGTTCCTCGGCACTCACCCAACGCTGCCGCTCGGCAGCGGGCTTGGCCTGGCGGCCAGGCTCGCTGTCGATGAGGCTTGGCGAGATGGCGTTGGCCACCACTCCCTGCCGGCCATAGTCCTGGGCGATCGACGCGGTCAGCGCCACCACGCCGGCTTTGGCCACGTTGTAGGCCGCCTGCCTGGGCCTGGGCTGGGTAGCGGCGCTGGAGGCGATGTTCACGATCCGGCCCCAGCCCCGGGCGGCCATGGGTCCGACGACGGCGCGGTTGATCACTATGGCCGTCCGCAGTACCCGGTCCATGAGCGCGTCCCAGTCCGCCAGGGTCGTCTCGGCCAGGCGCTGCCCGCCCGCCCAACCGCCCGCATAGTTCACCAAGACGTCGACCCCGCCCCATCTCTGGCTGATGGCCGCCAGCATGGCGTCGACGCTAGCGGGGTCGACCAGGTCCGCCGCGACGCGGAGCACCTCTTCTCCCAGCCCCAGCTCGCGCGCGGCCTGTTCCAGCCGCCCCGCGTCTCGGCCGGAGATGGCCAGCCGCGCCCTCGTGGCGGCCAGGGCGCGGATCGCCGCGCCCGCCGCGTGGCCGGCCGCCCCTGTCACCAGCACGGTACGTCCATCCAGCTCCATGGATCCCCCTTTCCCTGCGGCCCCCAGGCAGCCACTACGTTTGGCTCAGGCGCGTCGCCAATGTACAATCGACGCGTCCCACCCGTACCCGAGACGGAGGAGCACTCATGACGACACGAGCCCAGGTGGCCGTCCTGCGCACTACCCCAGAGACGGTCCTTGACGACTATGACCGGCTGATTGGCCTGGCCGGCGTCGAGCGCTACCTGCCCGCCGACCAGACGGTGATCCTCAAAGACAACATCTCCTGGCACTACCCTTTCCCCAGCGCCAACACCACACCCTGGCAGCTGGAGGGTACCTCACTGGCCCTGGCCCGGCGAGGCTATGAGAAGCAGGTCTGCGTCCAGAACAAGACCGTGGTCACCTCGGCCTTCAAGGGCGAGGACCTGAACAACTATGTGCCGATCTTTCGCCGCTACGCCATTCCGGTCCTGTACAACTTTCGCGATTCCGACATGGCCTGGGTGCGCTATGAGCCCAAGGCGCGCATGAACGCCCTGGACCGCGTCTACCCCGAGGGGATACGCATCCCCGACTATTTCCTGGGCAAGAGCATCGTGCACCTGCCCACGGTCAAGTGCCATATCTACACCACGACCACCGGGGCGATGAAGAACGCCTTTGGTGGCCTGCTGAACCACCACCGCCACTACACGCACAGCTGGATCCACGAGACACTCGTGGACCTGCTGGCCATCCAGCAGGAGATTCACGGCGGCGTGTTCGCCGTGATGGACGGCACCATGGCCGGGAACGGCACCGGCCCCCGGGTGATGCAGCCGGAGACCAAGAACGTCATCCTGGCCTCTGGCGACCAGGTGGCCATCGACGCCATCGCCGCCAAGATGATGGGGTTTGACCCGTTGCAGATAGGCTACATTCGGCTGGCCCACGAGCAGGGCCTCGGCGTGGGTGACCCCCGCGAGATCGAGGTTCTCGGAGACGCCGACGCCGCGGAGGAGAACTGGCACTTTCACGTCGGCGTGAACCTGCACCGGGCGCTGGGCTGGCTCTCCTGGTACGGGCCGACCAAGGTGTTGCAGAGGCTGCTGTTTCACACTCCGCTGGTGCACGCGGCCTCGTTCGTCTCCGAAGCGTACCACGACTACTATCGCTGGCCCCTCATCGAGCGGCGCACCTACGAGCGCTGGCGCGTCGGGAACCCCTGGGGCAAGCTCTTTGCCCGCTACCAGCAAGAGGGACACCTGCGCTAAGGTGCCCGCCGCACAACGCACGAGCGCCCGGCCCCCCGATCGGAGGGCCGGGCGCCTTCGGTCAGGAGGTCTTGACCCGGTTCATGCGCAGCTCGTGAGACCCGTCCGGCCGGCAGTACTCATAGTAGAACAGGATCTCGTCGTCGAACACGACCGCATCCACGTAACGAAGCGACCCGCTCCCATGCGGAGAGACGAGCAGTGGCCCCGCCGGGCCGAGGCGATAGAACGTGCGCAGGTCCCAGGTCTGCACCAGGCCGGTGCGCTCCTCATAGTTCCCCGCCACGTCGGCGCTCCCGTCATAGTACCCCACCCAGCCCTGCGCGGTCGGCACCAGGCAGCCCAGGCGCGCGGCGTAGGCGTCCCAGGCGCCCGGCTGGGGCGAAAAGACGTCCCCCAGCCACTGGTACGAGCG
>JAAZBY010000507.1 GCA_012513595.1 Chloroflexota bacterium | reverse complement strand
CGCACATGGGGGGCTTCCTGGCCGGGGTAGTGGTCGGGCTGCTGGTGCGGGGCGGGAGCCGGCTGGTCCGCCCGCCGAGGGATGAGTGGAGCCCGCGCTGGTAACGGCGAGACCATGCAACGGGACAAACCCACAGGGCGCCCGGAGAAGCATCTCCGGGCGCCCTGTGTCGAACGGCGAGGGGCGCTACTCCGCCGGCTCGGCCGCAGCCTCGTCGCGGGCGATCGCCTCACGCGCCCGCCGCGAGATGCGGTTCCACAGGCCCGACAGGCCCATGGCCTTGCGCATGGCCAGGAGGGTGGCCTCACCCTCTTCGGTGGCGCGGCGGGTGCCCTCGTAGATGATCCTGTCGACCAGGCCCTTTTCCGCCTCGTAGGCGGCCCGTCGCTCGCGCAGCGGGTCCAGGAAGGCGTTCAGCGCCGTGGCCAGTTTCTCCTTGACTTCCACATCACCGACGCGCCCCTCCGCATAGCGGGCCTTGAGGTCCTCGACCTCGGCGACGTTGGGGTTGAAGGCGTCATGGTAGATGAACACCGGGTTGCCCTCCACGCGGCCGGGGATGTCGGCGCGCACGCGGTTCGGGTCGGTGTACATGCCAAAGACCTTGGTGCGCACGGTCTTGGCGTCGTCGGAGAGAAAGATGGCGTTCCCCAGGCTCTTGGACATCTTGGCCTGCCCATCGGTACCCACCAGGCTGGGAACCTCGCCCACCAGCACCTCGGGCACCGGCAGCACATCCCCGTACAGATAGTTGAAGCGCCGGGCGATCTCACGGGTGACCTCGACGTGGGCCTCGTTATCCTTGCCCACGGGCACCAGGTGCGCGCGGGGCATCAGGATGTCGGCGGCCTGCAGCACGGGGTACCCCAGCAGGCCGAAGGGCATGGCCTCCTCGTCCATATCGGCCGCGCGGGCCATCTCCTTCAGGCTGGGCACCCGCTGCAGGCGCGGCACGGTGATGAGCATCTCGAACAGGGTGTTCATCTCATACACGGCCGGCACCGCCGACTGCAGGTAGATGACGCTCTTGTGCGGGTCGATGCCGGAGGCCAGATAGTCCAGGACGATGTCATGGACGTTGGTGCGCAGCGCGGCGATGTGTTCCTTTTCCGGCTTGGTCGTGAGGGTGTGCAGGTCAGCAATGATGAAAAAGCACTCGTACTCATCCTGCAGGCGCACGCGGTTGCGCACGCTGCCGACATAGTGCCCCAGGTGCAGTTTGCCGGTGGGGCGATCCCCGGTCAGAATCCTCTTGCGAGCCATCAGGTTCTCCTCCGTACGCGCTACGGCGCTCAGTCAGGCAATAAAAAAACCTCTCGCCCACAGCCACAGGCCGTGAGGGACGAGAGGATTTCCCGCGGTACCACCCTGTTTAGGCGCCAGGCCCCTCCTAGGGGGCAGCGCGCCTCACTCCTGCAGGCACGGATCGCGCCCGGCGGCACAGATCGATGCCCTCAGCCCTGGTAACGGTGGCGGCTCTGGCGCGGACTACTGGGATCCCGTTCGCCCGCGCAGCTCCCCGGCCCATTCCCCAGCCGCGCCCCGCGCCCCCTTTGCACCGTCCGGGGGCTCTCTGTGCGTCGCTTGGCTGGCTACTATTCCGGATCGACGCTGTTGTACGTGCCGATAATAGCACACGGGCGGCAGGCTGTCAACGACAGCCCGGCAGACCCTACCAGTGCCGCCCCCAGGAGCCATGCGCCACTAGAACAGCCGCCAGGCCAGGCGCTTCAGTTGGCGCCCCTTCCAGATGAGGCGTCCGTTAGCCGTCAGCCACAGCGAGCGAAGGGCCACGAGCGCGCTCACGGCCACCACCAGCGGGTAGAGCGCCGCCAGCCAGGCAGGGAGCCTCAGCGCTCGGTAGGGGATCAGCCACACCGCCAGGGCAAGGATGATGCAGGCACTGGTGAGCGCTACGGGCGCTCCCGTCGCCAGGCCGCCTGCGCGAAGCCCGAGCAGGATGGGTGGATACAGGAACAGCACCAGGAGCCACAGACTCACAAAGAGGTACGGGATCACACGGCAGCCCGCTGCCGCGAACAGGTTCTTGCTGAGCCCGGCATACGCCTCCTGGCCACTGCAATACATGCGGCAGGAGACCAGGGCGGTCGCGTCCAGCACCCGCCAGCGGTAGCCAGCGGCTTTGATCGTCCTGGCCAGCGCGAGGTCATCTACCACGCTGCCTCGGATAGCGGCGTGCCCCCCAATGGCCTCGTAGGCTGCACGCCGAAAGAGGAGCATTTGCCCAATGGCGAAGGAAAGCGCCGGCAGGCCGAGTCGATAGGCCAGGGCAAGGGGCACAAAGCAGTAGCAGGCCCAGGAGAAGAATGGGACGATCAGCTTCTCTCCCCAGGTGTGCACGATCTGCCGTGGGAACCCGGTCAGCAGGTCCGCGCGGGTTCCCTCGAGGGCAGCGACAGCGGCGCGCAGCGCCTGGGGCTGGTGCACCGTGTCGGCATCGGTAAAGTAGAGCAGCTCACCCCCCGCGTTTGCCGCCAGCTGCGCACAGGCCCAGGCCTTGCCGAGCCAGCCCTCCGGCAGTGCCTGGCCTGCGATGATGCGGAGACGCCCATCTGCACGGGCCATCGCCTCGAGCACTGCCCGCGTCCCATCGCTGGACTGGTCATCCAGCACGAGCACCTCGAGATCGGCATAGTCCTGCGCCAAGAGCGAGCCGACACAGCGCGCGATGTTGCCTTCCTCATCCCGCGCTGGCACCAGGACAGATACCCTGGCCCAGCTCTGCGGCGAGCCGTGCCTGGCGGCCCGCCGCAGAATGCACACGTTGCTCAGCACGACCAGCAACAGCACCGCCTGAAAGGCGGCTAGGTGCGCAACCAGGTCCTGCTCAAGATAGTGGGTCATGCTTCGAGTT
>JAAZBY010000506.1 GCA_012513595.1 Chloroflexota bacterium | reverse complement strand
CTTCTCCGTGCCCTCCGCGGCTCCGTGGTGCCCCTCCCCCTCCCCCCCTCCCCCCCAGCGGTTGACACGCCGCCCCGCCGTGGCATACTCTCCCCTGTACCGGCGCTACGCAGGGGAGGAACAGCGCATGCAGCGCATCGCAGTACTGACCAGCGGGGGCGACGCCCCCGGCATGAACGCGGCCATCCGCGCCGTCGCCCGCACCGGCGTCGCTAGCGGCCTCGAGGTCTTTGGCGTCAACCACGGCTACCAGGGCCTCATCGCCGACGACATGTCTTCCCTCACCCGGAGGGACGTCGGCGGCATCATGCAGCTCGGCGGTACCGTGCTCGGCTCGGCCCGCTGCCCCGAGTTCGAGACCGTCCCCGGCCGCCAGACCGCCCTGGCCAACCTGGCCCGCCGCGGCATCGAGGCCCTCGTCGTCATCGGCGGCAACGGCTCGCAGGCCGGCGCCCACGCCCTCTGGCAGATGGGCTTCCCCACCGTCGGCATCGCCTCCACCATCGACAACGACCTGGAGGGCACCGACCTCACCATCGGCGTCGATTCGGCCATCAACGTGGCCCTCGAGGCGATCGACCGCCTCAAGGTCACCGCCGCCTCGCACCGGCGCGCCTTCCTCGTCGAGGTTATGGGCCGCAACTGCGGCTATGTGGCCCTCATGGCCGGCATCGCCGGCGGCGCCGAGGTCGTGGTCATCCCCGAGCGCGAGATCCCGCCCGAGGAGGTCGCCCGCCAGCTGCGCGACGCCTACGACCGCGGCAAGGCCCACGCCCTGGTGGTGGTGGCCGAGGGCGCCAAGAACAACGCCGAGCGCCTCATCGCCCACTTTTCCGCCGACCCGCAGGCGACCGGCTTTCTGCTGCGCGCCACGATCCTGGGGCACGTCCAGCGCGGCGCCGCGCCCACCGCGGCCGACCGGATGCTCGGCACGCGCCTCGGCGAGGGCGCCGTCCGCGCCCTCGAGCACGGCGAGAGCGGCGTCTTGGCCGGCCTGCGCGCCAACTGCGTGGTGACCACCCCCCTCAGCGACATCGTCGGCCGGCAAAAGCCGCTCGACCTGGCCCTCTTTGAACTGGCCGGCATCATGGCCCGCTAGCCCGCCCGCCCGGCCCCGCGCCGGGCCCCACGCCCTACGAGGACGAACGCCCATGGCACCCCGATTTCGGCACGCCGTCATGATCGGCCTGCTCGGCAGGCAGTTTGACCGCTTCCACACCTACACCCCGGCCCGCTCGCTTGAGGAGCGGCTAGAGATGCTGCGCGACATCCCCGGCTGCGAGGGGATCGAGCCGGTCTACCCCGCCGAGTTCCGCGACCTGGAGGCCGGCGCGCGCACGCTACGCGCCTCGGGCTGGCCGGTCGCCGCCGTCAACCTCAACGTCAAGGGGGACGATCACTGGCGGAACGGGTCGTTCACCTCGAGCGACCCGGCCACCCGCGCCGCGGCCGTCCGCGACCTCAAGATCGCCATGGACCTGGCCGCCGAGCTCGGCAGCGACCTGGTGACCTGCTGCCCCCTCATCGACGGGCACAACTACCCCTTCCAGGCCGATTATGTCGACCAGTGGCGTTGGCTCGTCGAGGGCATCCGCGCGGGGGCGGCGCACCGCAGCGATGTGCGCGTCAGCATGGAGTACAAGCTGAACGAGTCACGCAACTATTGCGTCCTCGGAGACACCGGCCGCGCCCTGCACCTCTGCCATGAGGTGGGCCTCCCCAACGTCGGCATCACCTACGACGTCGGGCATGCCCTGGTGGCGCGGGAGGCGCCGGCGGCCACCACGGCGCTGGCGCTGGAGGCGGGGCGGCTCTTTTACATGCATTTCAACGACAACGCCCGCGACTGGGATTGGGACATGATCCCCGGCTCGGTCAACGTGTGGGACCTCTTGGAGACGCTCTATTACCTGGACCGCTCCGGCTGGGAGGGTTGGCTCTGCT
>JAAZBY010000505.1 GCA_012513595.1 Chloroflexota bacterium | reverse complement strand
CTGCTCGAACCGGCTGAGCGCATCGAGGACGGCTATCTGCTGCTCCCCGAAGGGCCGGGGCTCGGGCACCGGCTGAACATGGCCGTCGTTGCCCAGCACCGCGCCACAGCGCCCAGCGAACGCGATTCGTCGACCGCGCTGCCCCTGCCCTGAGGCCGCGGCGCCCGCCGCCGACGCAGCAGGGTTCGGTTCGATAGCGGGTCCGAGCAGCCGCGCCACGCAGGCATACCGCCGCGCGCCACTTGGCTATTGGATCGCATCTGTCCTGGAGGTGACCATGCTTCATCCCGTCGATCTGGAGCGCTTCTGGCACGACAACGAGCTCTCTTTGGGCAAGCCGTTCTCGACCGACAAACCCCAGGTGCCGCTCACGCTGCGCACCACCGAGGGCTGCCTGTGGGAAGAGCTGGGCATGCCCAAAGACATGCGCTACTACGAGGACGCCGAGACACACGTGCGCCTCAACCGAATGTACAACGACAAGGCCGAGGAGATCGTCGGACGGCGCATCCTGCGCGAGTGGTTCATCGCTCCGGAGGAGGATCTGCCCCGGCCGCTGCGCATCGAGGAGCTGTTCGGCTCACAGATCACGACCATCGAGGGCTCTGAGGACATCGACGGGGCCGACTGGGTGCGCGAGAGCGTGCACTCGATCCGTGATCTCGACGAGCGGCTGGAGCAGGTAGCCGCCACCGACCTGCGCACGGTGCTGTTCCCGCCCGGCTTCCACGAGGGGCTGGAGCGCTTGCGGACCAGGTACGGCCTGACGCCGCGCCTGGGCATGGGCATCCGGGGACCGGTGACGGCGGCCATGTCGATCTGCGGCGTCGAGAACGTGATCCTCTGGCTGATCGACTACCCCGAGGTCATGGAGCGCTTCCGCGACCTGCTGGCGGCCAAGATCGTCGAGATCTCCACACTGCTGCGTGAGGCGTCGGGCGCCCCGCTGCGCGGCTTTTCCTTCAGCGACGACAACTGCGCCATGCTGAACGCCCCGCTCTACGAGCGGTTCGGGCTGCCCATCCTGCAGCACGTGTTCTCTGTCTTCTGCCCGAGCGAGGAAGACTGGCGCCATCAGCACTCCGACAGCGAGATGACCCATCTCTTGCCGCTCCTGAACCGCACGCGCCTGCACGCGGGGAACTTTGGCCCCACCGTGCACCCCACGGTGATCCGCCGAGAGATGCCGCGAACGGTGATCCAGGGGCAGCTGCCGCCGTTCACCTTCTCACGCGGGACGCCGGAGGAGATCTGTGCCGCCGTCCGCCGCGATATTGAGCTGGTCGGCGCCGACGGCGGGCTGGAGGTGACCACGGCCGGCAGCGTGAACCCGGGCAGCCGGCTGGCCGGCCTGTGCGCCGCCATGTACGCCGTGCAGCAGTACGGCCGCTACCAACCGCTGGACTAGTCCCTGGCGTGCATCAAGGGGGCGCCGGCGGCAGGGTGCACCGCCCGGCGTGCGAACGACATCGCCGTATGCCTTGAACTACGGCGCCCCCTCTGGTACAATACGGCCAACGCGGGCCACCCGTGCCCGAAGTGCATAATCCGTTCTCCGAATCACATGGCCTGGGGCCGCTCGGGCGGCTATGGCGTGTGATCGCGACTCTCGCCAGAGAGTCAAACGGTGTGCGTGGAAACGCGCCCGCCCCCCACTCTTGGAAAGGAGGACTCGAGCGACGGCGAAAGCCGGCGTCTTGTCCTGCTTGGGGAAGAGACGCCGGCTTTTTCACGTTCTAGGGCAACTTCTGGGAGGTTGGTCATCGAAGGGCTCATCCAGGCTATGCGCCTGATCGTCACTGGGGATCGCGACCTGCTGGAGATCCTGCTGTTCACCTTTCAGGTGTCTGGCAGCGCCCTGATCCTCAGCGCCATCATCGGCATCCCCTTGGGGGCACTGCTGGGGCTGACGCGGTTTCCCTCGCGGAAGCTCCTGATCTCGCTGCTCTATACGGGCATGGGCTTCCCGCCGGTGGTTATCGGCCTGGTGGTGTACCTGCTCCTGTCGCGGGCTGGCCCCCTCGGCCAGCTCCAGTCGGACCTGGTGCCGGCCCTGTTCACGCCGGCCTCTATGGTCATGGCGCAGACGATCATCTCATTCCCGCTGGTGGCCGGCTTTACGATGGCCGCCGTGATGGGGGTAGACCCCATGCTGCGGCGGCAGCTGGCTGCGCTGGGAGCCACGCGGGTGCAGGCGGCCGCCGCCATCCTGAGCGAGGCCCGGATCGGCGTGGTGGTCTCCATCATCGCCGGCTTTGGCAGCATCATCTCCGAGGTGGGCGCCGTGATGCTGGTGGGCGGCAACATCGAGCACCGCACCCGGGTGTTGACCACGGCCATCGTGCTGGAGACGCGCAAGGGGAACTTTGACCTGGCCTCCGCCCTGGGGATCATCCTGCTGACCGTCTCCTTCCTCGTCAACCTGGCCATGCTGCTGCTGCAGGGAAAGACGTTCGACGAATGAGCACACTGCTGTACGAACTCGAGCATGTGGCCATGGCCTACGACGGGCGCGACGTCCTCGACCTCGATTGGCTCGAGGTGTACCAGGGGGAGGTCCTCTGCCTGGTGGGCCCCAGCGGCGCCGGCAAGAGCACCCTTCTACGCATCCTGAACTTCCTGGAACCGCCCACCCGCGGCACGGTGCGCTTCGCCGGGCGCCCCTACGGCGCGATGGACCCCATGCCGCTCGGGGAGCGTCGCCTCGTAACAACGGTGTTCCAGCGCGCCATGCTGCTGAACCGCTCGGTGTGGGCGAACGTCGCCTACGGCCTGCGGCTGCGCGGCCAGCGCGACGAGCACGACGCCATCAGCGCAGCGCTGGAGCAGGTCGGGCTCCGCTCCCTGGCGCGCCGCAGGGCCAACACCCTGTCGGCAGGAGAGGCCCAACGCGTGGCCCTGGCACGCGCCATTGTCCTCCAGCCGCAGGTGCTGCTGCTTGATGAGCCGACCGCCAACCTCGACCCCTACAACGTCGGACAGATAGAGAGCATCGTGCGTGACCTGAACCGTCGCGCGGGCACGACCGTCGTGCTCGTTACGCACAACACCTTCCAGGCTAAGCGCCTGGCAACGCGTGTGGGGCTGCTCCTCGAGGGGCGCCTCGTCGAGGTGTCTGAGGCAACGCATTTCTTTGAGTCGCCGTCCGATCCGCGGACCGCCGCCTTTGTCAGCGGCGAGCTGGTCTGCTGAACAGGGTCTTCGGCGGGGTGCGCCGCGCGTCCCCGCCTCGTTAGTGGTGAGAGACCGTCATCCGTTCAGAGCAAGAGAAGGAGTGCCACATGGTACGGAAACGCTTCCTACAGATCGTTCCGCTGTTCCTGGCCATCGCCATGGTGGTAGGCTGCGTGGCGCAGCCCGCCGTCACGCCGGCCGAACCCACGCCCGCCGAAGCTCCCGCGGCGCCGTCCGAGCTGATCCTGGCCACCACTACGAGCACGGCAGACTCTGGCCTCCTGGACTACCTACTGCCCGACTTTCAGGCCAAGCACAATGCCACAGTGAGCGTCGTGGCGGTGGGCAGCGGCCAGGCCATCAAGCTGGGCGAGGACGGCAACGCCGACGTGCTCCTGGTGCACTCTCCCGCGGCAGAGAAGGCCTTCATGGAGGCCGGCCACGGCGTGCGCCGTGAAGACGTCATGTACAACGACTTTGTGATCGTCGGGCCGGAGGCGGATCCGGTCGGCATCGCCGGCCTGACCGACGCGGCGGAGGCGATGACCAAGATCGCCGAGGCCAAGGCCACCTTTGTGTCTCGCGGGGACGAATCGGGGACGCACGTCAAGGAGAAGGGCCTCTGGAAAGCCGCCAACATCGAGCCGGCCGGTGACTGGTACGTGTCTGCTGGCCAGGGCATGGGCGCCGTGCTCACCATGGCGGAGGAGCAGCAGGCCTACACCCTCAGCGACCGCGCCACCTACCTGGCCCGCAGCCTGGAGGGGCTCAAGCTGGTCATCCTCGTCGAGGGGGACACGCGCCTGTTCAACCCCTACGGCGTGATCGCCGTGAACCCGGCCAAGGGCGCCAACATCAAGGCGGACCTGGCCAACGCCTTTATCGACTGGATCATCTCGATGCCCACGCAGGAACTGATCAGCAAGTTCGGCGTGGACAAGTTCGGCGCCCCGCTCTTCGTGCCCGACTCGGCCGCGTGGCGCGCCGCGGCCGCTGAGGCCGCCCCCGCCGAGAAGCCCGCCCTGAAGGCCACCGGCAAGGTAACGGCTGAGACCGGCTGGACTGTCGCCCAGCTGAACGCGTTCGAGCAGCTCGAGGCCGAGGTTACGAGCAAGTCCGGCGAGGTGAACAAGTACGCGGGAGCCTCGCTGGTCGCCCTGCTGACCGAGGCCGGCATCGCCGCGGACGCCGAGACCGTCACCCTGGTCGCCGGGGACGGGTATTCGGTGGACGTAGCCTGGGCCGAACTCAAGGACTGCGCCAACTGCATCGTGGCCGTCCAGGACGACGGCACCCTGCGCAGCGTGCTGCCCGGCTTCCCCGGCAACACCGGGGTGAAGGATCTCGTCGAGATCAGCGTCAAGTAGCGCGCAGCGACCACAAGACCTCAAGAGCCCCGGCGCCAGATGGCGCTGGGGCTCTTCACTTGCGGCGCGCGCCGCCCAGACGTATCATCGCCCCATCAGACAGGAGCATATGAGAGAGGAGGCTACATGGCAGGCTGGCGTTCTGCAGATGTCCTCGCCAACGGCATTCGCGTGCACTACCGCCGCACCGGTGGAGACAAACCCCCGCTGGTGCTGGCCCACGGCATTACCGACAGTGGCGCCTGCTGGGAACCGGTGGCGCGGGCCCTGGAACACGCTTACGACGTGATCATGGTCGACGCGCGGGGGCACGGCCTCACCGAGGTGCCCCGCGACGGCTTCACCTGGGAGGCCCTCGGCGAAGACCTGGCCGCCTTCATCCGCGCGCTCGGTCTGGACCGCCCCAGCCTCATGGGGCACTCGATGGGCGCGGACACCGTGGCGCAGGTGGCCGCCCACTACCCGGATCTGGTCGGCCGCGCCGTGCTCGAGGACCCGCCTTGGCGGGATCCTGAAGCGACTCCTGTCGATCGGCAGGCCTCTGTCGACCGCTTCCGCACCTCGATCCTGGACAGCCAGCGCCTCACCAGAGAGCAGCTGATCGCGCGGGCCCGCGAGCAGTCTCCGACCTGGCCCGAGGACGAGCTCGGCCCCTGGGCAGAGTCCAAGTTGCAGGTGAGCCCCAGGGTGGCAGAGATCGCCGGCTCACCGCGCGAGCCCTGGCGCGTCACGGCCGGGCAGATCGTCGCGCCGACGCTCCTGATCACCGCCGAGCCGGGCAAAGCGATCGTCACTCGTGAGGGTGCCCAGGAGGCCCTACGTCTGATGCGCCGCGGCCGTGAGCTACACATCCCCGGGGCCGGCCACTGCATCCACCGCGAGCAGTTCGGGCTGACGATCGCCGGGGTCGAGGAGTTCCTGCGGGAGGCCTAGGCCCCGGCCCAGCGCGGGCGGCCGAACCCGTCGGGGACGCCACCGCCCCGCAGGCCTCTGTGGGCCGGCGGGGCGGGCAATGATGGCTCGCGCACGTGCCGGGCTAGTCCGCCGCAGGTGCCTCGGCGCTCGTCTCGGGGAGTGGGGAGGCGCCTCCGGGCGCGCCGGTGGCGGCGAAGGCGCGCTGCTGCAGCTCACGGAACTTGTCAGAGACTTCCTCGAGCTTGGACGTCACCGCGGGGTCCGGCTCCAGGTCGGCGGTCTCTTGCTGGTACGCGGCGATGATGGCCGCCATGGCGAACGAGTCGCCCACGGCCACCTTGATCAGGTAAGCCAGAAGCAAGGACAGGATGACGCTCCAGCCCGCCACGCTGGGCGAGATCAGCCGCGCCAGCAGGCCAATGGGCGCGGCAAAGAGAGCAAACACCACCACGGCCGGGATGTAGCTGAGCACCATCAGGGCGACGGCATTGGCCAGCAGCGGCTTCCAGACCATCCCGTACAGGACCACCCCGTCGCGGGCGTTGGCCCAGACGCTGCCGCTATCCAGCCAGAAAGTGCGGGCCAGGATGGCCTCGTCGATGTAGCTCAGGGCAAAGCGGATCACCCGCCCAATGACGTTGGCTAGCGCGCGGAAAGAGTCGCCCGGCAGCCAGGACGCCACCCTGTTCACCAGCCCGGTGAAGGCGTTGACCACCGCCCCGACCAGCTCGTCGACCAGGAACATGGCGCTGACCTCGCCAAAGCGCTCCTGCACGCGCTGCTTGCCCCAGGCCAGCTGGCTGGTGCCGGCTGGCAGCGCGTCGTTCACCAGTAGCTCGCTGAATATGGCGATCTGCGCGGCCTTGATGACATAGAAGACATAGCGCTGCACGAGCTTGTAGAGAGGCCCTAGACCCCCCAGGGCGACCAGAAAGAGAATCACGCCCAGCCACGATACCGCCTGGCCGACGAGCCAGGCCAGGCCCCCAGTGATGGCCAGGTACACGACGGTGCCCAGCCAGAACACCATGTACGCTCCGAGGCGCACCAGAGAGATGGGCAGAGTCTTGAGGATGAGCTGGAAAGCGCGGCCCAGCTGCAGTGAACGGAGACTCGGCATGTTCCTGATCGCTCCTGTCCTGTGGTAGCGCCCGCAACGTCGGCACGCCATGTGGTTGTGCGGCCAGTATATCAGAGATGGCCAGCGGAATGTGAGGATCGCGTAAAGTGGCGGACGAGCGCGCCGGCCCAAGCCCCTGCCCCGCGGCTCTCCGGCACGGCATTGACGCCTGCAGCCAGGTGGTACTAGACTGCGCGCGTCAGGCAGCGCGCTTGGAGGCTGGGTTCCTCTCGATGAGGAGGGTGCGGGCCATGAAGATCAGTGCGCGGAACGTATTGACAGGTGTCGTGAAAAAGCTGACGGTTGGCGACGTGGAGGCCGAGGTCGTTGTAGCCCTGCCCGACGGCAGCGAGATCGTGTCCGTCATCACGGCAGATTCGGCCAAGCGGCTGGAGCTAAAGGTGGGTAAATCGGTGCATCCTGTCATCAAGGCCAGCAACGTGATGATCATGGTCGACTGACTGCGCAAGGCGCCGCGCCGGCCGGCCCGCCGCGTGCGGGCACGGCCGGCGCGGTTCGCGAGCGTCTGGTGGCTACGCGCATGGCTCTGCCAAAGGAGGTACCCGGTGCAGGTTCAAACACCTGAGGAACTCGGTTTCAGCTCGTCCAGGTTGGCGCGCATCGGTGAGGCGATGCGGCGCTACACCGACGAGGGCCACATCGCCGGGATGGTGACCCTCATCGCCCGTCACGGCCGGATCGCCCACGCGGAGACGCATGGCGTGATGGACCGGGACAGCGGTCGGCCTATGGTCCTGGATGCCATCATGCGCATCTACTCGATGACCAAGCCGAT
>JAAZBY010000504.1 GCA_012513595.1 Chloroflexota bacterium | reverse complement strand
GCCTTTTCCAGGAAGTCGAGGAAGCGACGGGTCCCCTCACCCAGGTCGCCGATCCCGTCGGGTCCGGGCATACAGGTGGGGTGACACAGGATGCCACTGACGCGCCGTGGTTTCACAACGATCCCTCCCCTGCCCTTCGTGTGGGTTCCGCCCGCGATGCCCGCAGGAGGCCCGCTGTCGCACGATGATAGCACGCTGGCCCACCCAGGGCAATCGTCTGACGACCAGCCAACACCCTACCCTGCCGAAAACCATTGACGGGGACCTCACCGCATGCTAAGATCGCCGCACAGACAGACAAGGAGGTCGCCGTGAGGACCAAGCACCGTTGGCTCGTCCTGGCCATCTGCTACGGCTTTGTGCTGCTCCACCAGGCCGACAAACTCCTGATCGGCCCACTGACCACTCCCATCATCGAGGAGTTCGGCATCACGCAGGCCAAGATGGGGGCGGTCTCCACGCTGGCCATCCTGGTCTCCGCGATCTGCTACCCGGTGTGGGGCTACCTGTACGACCGTTACGCGCGCGCCCGGCTCCTGGCGGCGGCCTCATTCTTGTGGGGCGCCAGCACTTCGCTGAACGCCCTGGCGCGCTCTTACGGGGTCTTTCTGGTGACCCGCGGGTCCACCGGCATCGACGATTCCGCCTACCCGGGCATCTTCAGCCTGCTGGCCGACTACTTTGGGCCGCGGCTGCGCGGAAGGATCTTTGGGCTGCTGCAGACGGCCATGCCCTTCGGGTACATGCTGGGGCTGATTCTGGCCACGGCGCTGGGGGGGTCACTCGGCTGGCGCAAGGTGTTCTACCTGACGGGTGGGCTGGGCATCCTCCTATCGGTGATCATCTTTTTCGTAGTTCGAGAGGCGCCGCGCGGAGGCGCCGAACCGGAACTGGAGGGGCTCGACGAGGTGCCGGCCTTTCGCTTCAGCTGGCCGGTAGCGCGGCGCCTCCTGGGTAGCCGCAGCATGGGGCTGATCTTCCTGCAGGGCTTCTTTGGGTTGTTCCCCTGGAACGTGCTGACCTACTGGTTCTTCCGCTACCTGGAGATGGAACGCGGCTTCACCTCGCAGGAGGCGACCACGACGATGATGGTCGCCATCGTCACCCTGGCCAGCGGCTACGTCGTGGGCGGCTCTCTTGGAGACCGGCTCTTCCGCCGTAGGCTGGACGGCCGGGTGCTGGCGGCCGGCGGGGGCGTCATCGCCGGCGCCCTGTTCCTGACCATCGCCATGAACGTGCCGCCGGCCAGCAAGGCGCTGTTCATCGCCGTGATGGCGCTCACCGGCGTGACCATGTCGATGGCGGCACCCAACGTCTCGGCCACCGTACAGGACATCGCCGAGCCCGAGGTGCGCAGCTCGGCCCTGGCCATGCTCAGTTTCGTGGAGGGCACCGGCGCCGCCCTGGCCCCCTGGCTGGCCGGGATCATCGGCGACCGCTGGTCGCTGCGAGTGGCCATCCTGGCCATCTGCGTGGTAACCTGGGTCATCTGCGCGGCGCTCTTTGCCGCCCTGGCCCGCGCCCTCCCCGCCGAGATCACCCGCTTCCGTGAGACCATGCGCCGGCGCGCTCAGGAGAGCGCTCGGCTGCCCCGGGGGGCCGAGGGCGCCGTCGCCGCGGAGTGATGGCGCGCAGCCCTGCCGGAGGAACCGAAGGGATCTTGACAGAGGCGCGCCGTACGCCTAAGATCATTGGCAACCGGAAGCACAGGGGGCGCCGCCACAGGCAGAACCGTGGCGGCGCGTTCCTATCGTTCGCTGGCAAGGCCTGTGGGCTCTGCCGAAGGAGCAAACGATGACTACGACGGACCCGCACGCAGCGCCGGACACGTTCGCGGCCATCCGCCGGGTGTTGTGGATCACCATGGGGATGAACCTCATCGCCACGGTGGCCAAGCTGGCCGTGGGCTATGCCACCGGCGCGCTGAGCCTGGTCGCCGACGGGTACGACTCGGTCTTCGATTCCGCTTCCAATATCATCGGGCTGGTCGGGATCGGCGTGGCCTCTCGCCCGCCCGACGAGCGCCACCCTTACGGGCACCGCAAGGCAGAGACCCTCTCCGCCCTGGTCATCGCCATGCTCCTCTTTGTGACGACCTGGGAACTGGCCAAGTCGGCCGTGGAACGGTTGCGCAACCCCTCCCTGATCGCTGGCCAGGCGACCTGGCTGAGCTTTGGCGCCCTGGCGGTGAGCATCGCCGTGCACATCCTGGTCGTCTGGTATGAGATGCGCGAGGGCCGCCGCCTGAAGAGTGAGGTGTTGGTGGCCGATGCCATGCACACTCGCGCCGACATCTTTGTCTCCCTGGCGGTGGCGGGTGGGCTTTTGGCCGTGCGCCTCGGCGTCCCCATCGCCGACCCGCTGATGGCCCTGGTGGTTGCCGCGGCTATCGGCAAGATCGGGGTAGACATCGTCCGGCAGACCACCTCCGCCCTGATGGACGAGGTGGCCCTGCCGACCAGTGCCCTGGAGCCGATCATCCTTTCGGTCCCCGGGGTTGCTTCGGCGCACCGGGTACGCACGCGTGGGCACGAAGCGGCCGTCATGGCCGACCTGCACATCCGTGTGGACCCGGCCATGAGCGCCGCCCAGGCCCACGCTTTGGCCCATGAGGTGCAGCACCGCCTGGCACAGGCGCAGCCCTCCCTGCACGACATCACCGTCCACGTAGAGCCTTCGGCCAGCCCTTCCGTCGAGACGCCGCAGCAGCAGATCACCACCCGCCTGCGGCGCCTGGCCGACGGCCTGGGGCTGGGCGTGCACTCCGTGTGGGCCTACACGCTGGATAACGCCCATTACGTCGACGTCCACCTGGAGGCCGATGGCGCCCTGCCACTTCGGGACGTCCACGCCATGGCGTCCGAGCTAGAGGCGCGCGCAGTGGCCGAGATCCCGGACATAGCCGAGGTGACTACCCACCTCGAGCCGACGGGGCTGCTCGTAGCGGCGGACCAGGGCGAGGCCACAGACGACAGCACCGTGGAAGCGGTGCGAGAGGTGGTCGCCCGACGCCTGGGTCCCGACTCTTGCCATGACGTGCGCGTGATCCAGGGGATCGAGGGGCGCACGGTCTCTCTGCACTGCTACCTGCCGGGTGACGCGACCCTGGCCGAGGCCCACCGCGCCGGGGACGCCCTCGAGCACGAGATCCTGGCCGCGGTGCCCGGCGTCACGCGGGTCTTTGTGCACACGGAGCCGCGCCTGTCCTGAGGCGCTGACCCGTCGAAAGGGCCCCGATCGATTCTGGCCGTTTATAGCGTACTAGGTGTTGTCGTTGTCCATGGAACCGTATAGCGTCGACCGTGATAACATCGACCCCGCTCTGCGGCGGCTCTATCTGCGAGCCAGCGCCGTCGCCCTGGGGGGTAACCTGTTTCTCCTGCTGGCCAAGGGCGCCGCTGCGCTTACCAGCCGTTCCAGCGCCATCTATGCCGATGCCGGGAACTCGGCCTCCGACGTGGCCTACAGCGTCCTGATGGGGTTCGGGCTGTGGTTCTCGTTGCGCCCGCCCGACGATGGGCACCCTCATGGGCATCGCCGCGTGGAGTCGCTGGTGAACCTCGCCATCGGCTTGATGATGGCCTACGCGGCCTGGGAGGCTGCCCAGGCGGGCCTGCGAGCCTGGAGGGGGGGCGTAGCCCCCGCGCTGACTCCACTGGCCCTGGCCGTCCCTGTGGTCGCCGGCCTCGTCAAGACGGGCATGTACATCGTCGCCCGACGGCTGGGCCGACGGGCGTCCAGCCCGGCGCTATTGGCCACCGCCAGCGACAACCTGTCTGACATCGTCTCTTCGGCGATGGCGCTCGTGGGCTACCTGGGTAGCCGCTTGTTCTTCCCCGTGCTCGACCCCCTGGCGGCCTTTGCCGTTACGGCCTGGATCGCGTACGCGGCGTTCGGCGTCCTCCTCGACGGTGTGAAGCAGCTGGTCGGCGGCGCCGGCACCCCCGCACTCCATGCGGCCGTCGTGGAAGCGGCCCAGGGCGTCCAGGGCATCGTGGCGGTGGACCGGGTGATCCTGGAGCTCAACGGCCCCAAGATCAGCGTGGACATCCATGTGCGCATGTGCGCCGACACCCCCCTGCGCGACGTCCATCGCGCCAGCCACGACGTACGCGCCAGGATAGAGGCGCTCGACGAGGTCGACCACGCCTTCGTACACGTCGAGCCGGCGCTCGGCTGAGGCAGACGAGACAGGCAGTGTCTGCGCCCCTCAGGAGTTGCCTGCCCGCGCGGCCGCGACCCAGGAGTGGCGATCCGCACGCCTCGTTCCCTCACCCGCTTTCCGGCATCTGTGGGGTTCCTTGCTTCCCAGTCGTGCCGCGTGTCGAACGCTGATTCGCACACGTGTGCATTGACAACGCCTGACACTTGTGATACGATGGCCTCAGTGCGCAGCAGCCCATATAGGCTGGCTGTCTGATATTGCGAGGGGCCGTGCCTCACGCGGCCCTCGCCTGGCGACGGCGAGGTCGCCCGCCCGAGAGGAGGCTCACAGGTGAGCTTCAGGCCCATGGCAGGTCCACCATGCCTGGTACCGTGACGGCGCCATTCGTGGCCCGTCATCCGCTGCGCCCGCCCCAGGGTGACGAGCGGGCCTCCGCCCGCGGGCGCCTGCGGCCGGGTGCCTTCCTCTGCTATCGTGCTTTCCTCCACGCCGTGTGCCTGGCGACCGCCGCTCTCTTTCCGACGGAAAGGAGGTGGTCGCCGCCCTCCGAGACCCCCTAGTAGCAGGCCGACCCGATGTTGACGGCCAGCGCGGTGGCCCTCAGGCCCTCGCGCGGGCGCCGCAATCCTCGGTGGCCCCTGCACGATCCCCTGCGTCGGACGTCTAGCGATAGGTATGGTGTGGATCGCGACTGCAAAGGAGAAAGGGAGACATGTCACGCATCAGAACTCTCTCCGTGCTGCTGATCGTCGCCAGCCTGCTGCTGGCCGCCT
>JAAZBY010000054.1 GCA_012513595.1 Chloroflexota bacterium | reverse complement strand
GCACATGACGACTCCACATCGGCCGGCGCCCGGACGGCGGCGAGCCTTGGTGCCTTCGCGGCTGTTGCCGCGCATCTTCGCGGTCTGCCGCGCGGCTTCGCGGTCCGCCGCGCGGCTTCGCGGTCTTGCCGCGCATCTTCGCGGTCCGCCGCGCGGCTTCGCGGTCCGCCGCGCATCTTCGCGGTCCGCCGCGCGGCTTCGCGGTCTGCCGCGCAAGAGCGGCGCCCCCCTCCCTCACACCACCGCGGGATGGTTCTCCGGATCCTCCCAGTACAGGAACTGCCCCTGCTGAAAGTGCTCGCCCCCTAGGGCGTTCTCATCCGGATAGCCGCCCGGATAGTTGTGCAGCCTGTTCTTCACGATCACCGGCGCCGGGTACTCCCCCAGCAGGCCGATCACCGGGCACTCGTCGGCCCAGATGTCCAGGATCTTGCTGAACAGCGCGTTCCGCTTGGCCTCGTCCGGCTCGGCCGCCACCTGGTTCCAGGTCTCCCAGATGGTCCAGATCCAGTGCCCCTCCGGCGGCTTTTCACCGTTGGGGTCGTCCTCGCGGTTCTTCCACAGGCCCCAGGCGTTGGCCCAGGGGAAGCCCCCCATGGTCCCCAGGATGATCCCCGGGTCGATGATCGGCAGGATGGTGCGGTTGCCGCCCCACCAGGCCGCCTCGATCTCGTTGGCCGCCGAGCGCGTCTCATACAGGGACCGCTCGCTGTACCGGTAGGAGGCCTTGACGCCCACCGCCTCCAGGTACGAGATCACCATCAGGATGGCGTCTTCCCCCGTCGACCCCGCCGGCGTGGTCCCCTCGATGATAAAGGAGACCGGCTCCTTGGAGCCGTCCGGGTACAGGCGCATCCCGTCGGCGTCCTTCTCGGCATAGCCGGCCTCATCGAGCATCGCGTTGGCCTTGGCCGGGTCGTACGCGATGTACGAGGTGGACAGCCTCTCATGGTAGTTGGGTGACATGGTCACCGGGCTGAACTGCCGCACCGCCCCGCGGCCATCCTGCAGGACGTCGTTCATCTCCTCCCGGTTCATGGCGTACATCATGGCGATGCGCACCTGCCGGTCCTGGAAGAAGGCCCGCAGCCGCGGCTCTTTGGCCGTCAGGTTTAGCTGCAGCATGTCGTGCCCGGCGCCGATGTTGAACACGACGTGGAAATCCCCCTTGACCTCGTTCTCTTTGTAGAGGGTATAGTTGCCCATCCCCACGCCGCGCCCCTGGCAGTCGATCTCGCCGTTCAGGATCCACATGGTGAACACGTCGCCGCTCTCGTAGAGGCGGTGGGTCACCGTGTCGAGGTAAGGTAGCTGCTGGCCGTCCGTGTCGACCTGCCAGTAGTAGGGGTTGCGCTGCATGACGAACAGCTGCTCCGACAGGGCCGTGGTCGCCATCCAGGGGTCGGTGGTGGGCCGCTCGGGGTTGAGGTACCAGGAGTTGCGGTCCAGGAAGTAGGCAGCCCAGGAGTCAAACCCCTTCTCTTTGACCGTGGCGGCCAGGGCGTCCTTGTCATCGGTGAGCGCGATGTGGAACTGCTGCATATAGTGATGAGGGCTGAAGGGCTGGAACCAGTGCCCGGCCATGGTGTAGCCAAAGAGCGGGTTGGGGTGCGCAAAGGCCACCACGACCGTATAGTCGTCGGGTGAGGTGATCGTGGCCAGCTGCTTGACCGTGCCGGTGCACAGCTCGGCCGGCAGGATCGGCTGGATCTCGGCGTTCCGAACGTGATAGTCATAGAACCACTGGAAGGCGGCCGAGGTGAAAGGCGTCCCGTCGGACCAGCGCATCCCCTTGCGCAGGTGGAAGGTCCAGACGGAGGCGTCGGCGCTGGTCTCCCAGGATTCGACCAGGGCGGCGCGCAGGACGATGGCCGGCGTGTACCAGAGCAGGTTGTTGGCCTTGAGCTTGGTGGGGCCCCAGCGGTCCGACACGCCCGAGAAGCCGCGGCGCCAGGCCCCGCCGTACTTGCCGATCGATTCGAGCGGCGCGACGGCATCGGGGTTCTCGGGCAGGCGCTCGTCGACGGGGGGCAGGGCGCCCTTGGCGACGAGTTCGGCGAGGACGGGGGCCTCCGCAAAGCGCGAGGCGGGCGCTGCCGGGGCGGCAGCGGGGGCGGCGGGGGCCGCCGGCGCCGCGGCGGGCAGCTGCGCGGGCTGGGCGGCGGGCACCTCGACGACGCAGGCCCCCGCCACGGTGGCGGCGGCGGCCAGCGCGCTGACGCGCAGGAACTGACGACGGGTCATACCATCGACGCAGAATGCGGCCATGATGTGCCTCCTTTGGCGAGCGCTGCGGTCACGTAGCCTAGGACCTATCAGCCATCACGGGGTATCTGCCGCATGCCGGTGCAATCGACGGGGGATGTTTCCTTGGGGACCTCCTCTGGGCGACGCGCGCGGTCGCCCGCGCTGGTGGTGCGTGGCCGGCGTGTATCGCCAGCCCTCGCTTATTATGTACACGAAGGAACGGCGGATTGTCAAGGGGTACCGAGGGAGGCGCTGGGCGGGCGTCTGGGCCGGCCCTCGCGGGGCGGCGGGGCTCCCCCCTACCCCTGCCGCCAGTCCATCCGGCGGGAGGCTACCCCCAGTAGGAGCGCCGTCAGCGCCGCCAGCGCCAGCACGTCCCAGGCCAGGCGCCCCGTCACCGGGCCCACCAGCGTCTGCCGCAGCGCCGAGGCCGCCCAGGTGGCCGGGCTGGCCCGCCCGAGCGCCACCATCCAGCCCGGCAGCCGGTCCGGCGGCACCACCACCGGCCCCAGCGCCGCCAACACCAGCGTGAACAGGAGCGACCAGGACCCGCCCTCTTCCGGCGTGCGCACCGCCACCCCGATCATGGCGCCCACCGCCGCAAGCGACCCCCCCGCCAACAGCACCACCCCGATCAGCGCCGGGTGCGGCCGCAGCGGCACCCCCAGGATGGCCGTGCCCACCAGCGTCGTCACCAGTAGCGACGGGAGCGACAGCACCAGGAAGGCCAGCACCACGGCCAGGATCAGGCTCTCCCGCCGGATCGGCAGGGTGGCCAGGTAGTCGAGCCCGCCGCGCTCGCGCATAAAGCAGAAGCGGCTCTGGGCGTTGTGCAGGTTGCCGAACATCAGCGAGATGACCATGTTGCCCGTCAGGACGTAGACCAGCGCCTCGCTGCCCGAATCCCGCGCGAACACCCCCAGCCCCAACACGCTGATCAACGGTGACAGGGTGGCCGTCATCAACAGGCTGCGCCACTCCCAGCGCCAGTTGGTCAGCTCCATCCGCAGGAGGTCCCACATCTCCGCCGGCCAGGGCAACCCCGCCCGCGGGGCCCGAGGGGCGCCCGCCTCAGGACGTGGTGGCATAGTAGACATAGAGGTCCTCCAACGTCGCAGAATAGAGGCGAAAGTCGTCGATGGCCTCCAGGTCGAGCCCCTCGAGGACGGCGCCCACCTCGCTGCGGTCCAGGAGCACCACGGCCCGCCCCGGCTGGACGATGCGCAACCCGGCGTGTTCGGCCAAAGCGGGCGGGCGGTCGGAGGCATAGTGCAGCTCCAGGCGGATCTTGCGGTCCACGGCGCGCTTGAGGTCGGCCGGCCGGCCCGAGATGGCCAGCCGCCCGGCGCGCAGGATGGCCACCCGCT
>JAAZBY010000503.1 GCA_012513595.1 Chloroflexota bacterium | reverse complement strand
GGGACCAGTTTGGGAACATGTACACCCTGGGGATCATCGATCCGACCAAGGTGACGCGTTCGGCGATCGAGAACGCGGCCTCCATCGCGGCCATGATCCTGACCACCGAAGCCCTCATCACCGACATTCCGGTGAAGGAGCCGCCCGCACCGGCGGCCCCCGGCGGAGGGATGGGCGGCTACTAGCCCGCACTTTGCCCGTAAGGGCAGGAGTTGAGTGATCGTAAGGCCGGGCCTTTCGCCGCAAGGCGGGGGGCCCGGCTTTTGCCTTAGGTGGGAAGAAGAGATCTCACCACGGAGACACGGATGGCACGGAGAAGAGAAGACAGAAGAAGACAGGATTTACAGGATTCACAGGATTCACAGGATTGACAGGATTACCGGCCACAGCATACCCCGGCGCCGCCCCGTTCCTCTCCCCTATCCTGTAAATCCTGTTAATCCTGTCCTTCTTTTCTTCTCCGTGGCCTCCGTGCCTTCGTGGTGGATTTCTCTTCTCTTCTCCTGTCTTCTCTTCTCCGTGCCCTCGGTGGCTCCGTGGTGGAATCTCTTCTCCCTCTCCCCCGCGATGCGATTGACGTTTCCCCCCGAGCGGAGTAAGATACCCCCATACGGCACCGATTCATCGCGCCCAGGAGGGTCCCGTGCGCCCGTGTGACGGCCGTTCCCCGGCCTGCTGCCTCCTCCTCATCTGTGGCCGCGCCTCTCGCGCGGCAACTGGGCGTATGGGGGGCCCCTCCCCCACCACGCGCTGACCCCACCCCACCCCACCCCGTCGCAGGGATTACGCCCTGCCGGACTCTGCTGACCGCCCGATCGCCTGCCGCCCCGCCAGGGCGCGGGCTGCCCACCTGAGGAGTACCCATGAACGAGAAAATCCTGCTCGGCGTCGCCTGGCCGTACGCCAACTCGCCGCTGCACCTCGGCCACCTGGCCGGCGCCTATATCCCGCCCGACATCTTTGCCCGCTACCACCGTATGCGCGGCAACGACGTGCTGATGGTCTCCGGCTCGGATACCCACGGCACGCCCATCACCGTCTCGGCCGAGCAGCGCGGCATCACCCCCGCCGAGGTCGTGGAGCTCTTTCACACCAGTTTTCTGGAGTCGTTTTTGGGGCTGGGTATCTCGTTTGACCTCTTTACCCACACCAACACCCAGAACCACTGGCAGGTGACCACCGATTTCTTCCTGCGCCTGCTGGACAAGGGTTACATCACCAAGCACACCATGCAGCAGCAGTGGTGTGAGCACGACGCCCGCTTCCTGCCGGACCGCTACGTCGAGGGGACCTGCCCCTTCTGCGGCTATACCGGCGCCCGCGGCGACCAGTGCGATGACTGCGGCAAGCCGCTCGACGCGCTGGAGCTGATCGCGCCGCGCTGCAAGTTCTGCGGGCAGACGCCCCACCCGCGAGAGACGGAGCACTTTTTCCTCGACCTGGCCCGCCTGAACGGCGCCCTGGCCGAGTGGATCGGCCAGCAGAGCCACTGGCGCACCAACGTGCGCGCCTTTTCGCTGGGGCTGCTCAACGAGGGGCTGCGCGAGCGCGCCATCACCCGCGACATGGAGTGGGGCATCCCCGTGCCCGTCCAGGGGTATGAGGACAAGCGCATCTACGTCTGGTTTGACGCGGTGATCGGCTACCTGTCGGCCTCGATCGAGTGGTCGCGCCATAACGGCGTGCCGGAGGCCTGGCGCGACTGGTGGGACCCGGACCGGCCGGCGCGCTCCTACTACTTTGTGGGCAAGGACAACATCGTCTTCCACACCCTGGTGTGGCCGGCCATGCTGATGGGCTACGGCGGGCGCCGCCTGCCCTACGACGTGCCGGCCAACGAGTGGCTGACGCTGGAGGGCGCCAAGCTATCGTCATCGCGCAACTGGGCGGTGTGGGCGCCCGACTATCTGGAGCGCTACGCGGCCGACCCGCTGCGCTACATGCTCACCGTCCACGCGCCCGAGACGGCCGACTCGGACTTTTCCTGGCAGGACTTTTTGGACCGCAACAACAACGAGCTGGTGGGCACCTGGGGCAACCTGGCGCACCGTATGCTGACCTTTGCCTACCGCAACTTTGACGGTAAGGTGCCCACGCCGGGGCCGCTCCTGCCCGAGGATGAGGCCATCCTGGCCGTCGTCGAGGCGGGCTTTGCCGAGGTCGGTGCGGAGATCGAGGCCTGCCGCTTCCGCGCGGCGGTGGGCAAGGCCATGGGCCTGGCCCGGGAGGCCAACCGCTACCTGGACGCGGCCGCCCCCTGGAAGGCCCTCAAGGCCGACCGCGAGCGCGCCGCGACGGCCACGTATGTGGCGCTCCGCGTGGTGGATTCGCTCAAGGTGATCTTTGCGCCCTTCCTGCCCTTCTCGTCGCAGGCGCTGAACCGCTCGCTCGGCTACCAGACGGACCTGCTGGGCCGCCAGGAGGTGCGCGAGTTCGCCGAGGACGGCCAGACGCACCGCGCCCTGACCTACACGTACGACTGGGAGGGGGACATCTGGCAGCCCTCGACCCTGGAGGCGGGCCGCCCGATCGAGCCGCCCAAGCCGCTCTTTACCAAGCTGGATGAGAGCATCGTGGAGGAAGAGCGCGCCCGCCTGGGCCACAGGGCCTAAGCCCACCACGGGGGCACGGAGAAGTAAAGTCTTTAGCCCCCTGGCGCGCGGCCGGCGGCGCTGTCGTGCCGGCCCAGAGGTCTGCCGCGCGGCTTCGCG
>JAAZBY010000502.1 GCA_012513595.1 Chloroflexota bacterium | reverse complement strand
GGGCATGCGCCCGGGCGCCGAGGAGGCCATCCGCCGCAGCCTGCCGGCCGTCGCCGCACACTATCGCACCATCGTGGCTACCACTGGCCAGCGCCTGCCCGCCGTCGAGGAACTGCTGGCTGGCGGCGCCTAGCACGCCGCCGCCCAAGGAGGGCCCCCATGCACGTCCACATCCCCAGCCCCAGCCAGGCCCAGAGTGGCCCGCACCTGGCCCTGCGTCGCGCCGCGACGCTCTTGGCCCTGGCCGTGGCGCTGGGCCTGCTCTACGCCCTCAGTTTGGTGTCTTACCTGACCTTTCATGCCGTGGTGGAGCTATCGAGCATCGGGGTGGCAGTGGCGCTGCTCCTGATCTCCTGGCCGGCGCAGCGCTACCGCGGTGAGCCGTATATCCTCTTCCTGGCCTCCGGCTACCTGGCGGCGGCCGCCCTCGACCTGTTGCACACCCTGGCCTACAAGGGGATGGGCGTCTTCCCGGATTACGACGCCAACCTGCCCACCCAGCTGTGGGTGGCGGCGCGCTACCTTCAGGCGCTGACGATGCTGGCGGTGCCCTTTCTGCTCAAGAGGCGCCTGCCCGGCCCGGCGGTGGTGGGCGGGTTCGGGGTGGTGGTGGCGGCGCTCCTGGCGGCCATCTTTGGGCGCGCTTTCCCGGCTGCCTGGGTCGAGGGGCAGGGCCTCACGCCGTTCAAGATCGGCTCCGAGTACGTCATCTCGGCGATCCTGTTGGCCGCCATGGTGCTCCTTTACACCCGGCGCGCCCTTTTCGAGCCGACCATGCTCTTCCTGCTGATGGGGTCGCTTTGCTGCGCGGTGGCCGGGGAGCTCTTTTTCACCCTGTATGTGGACGTCTATGGCCTGCCGAACTTTCTCGGGCACGTCTGCAAGGTGGCCTCCTTTTACATGATCTACCGTGCCGTGGTGGTGACGGGGCTGGAGCGCCCCTACGACGTCGTCTTTCGCACCCTGCGCGACTCGCAGGCTGCCCTGGCGCGGGAGCGAGAGACCCTGGCCCGTGAGCGGGATAACCTGGTCGGCATTCTCGACGCGATGAGCGATTGCGTCATCATTGTGGACCGCGACTGGCACATCCTGTACACCAACCCGGCCATGCGCGCCGAGTACGGCCCGCCCAACGGCCAGGCCTGCCACGAGTACCTGCACTGCCGCGGAGAGCGGTGCGCCGATTGCAGCTTTGAGGCGGCCGCTGACGGCGGCACGTCGCGCTGGCAGTTCCTCTCACCGGTGAACGCGCGCACCTACGACGTGCTCGATACGCACATCCATTACCCCGGCAACAACGTGGCCCGCCTCAAGATCATGCGGGACATCACCGAGCTGCAGGAGGCCGCCGACCGCCTGCGGGTTGCCAACGACACCCTCGAGCAGCGCGTCAACGAGCGCACCGCCCAGCTGGCCGCCGCCAACGAGGCCCTGCGCGCCAGCGAGGAGCGCTTCCGCGTGGCCCTCTCGGGCGGGCGCATCACCGTGGCCCACGCCGATACCGACCTGCGCTACACCTGGCTCTATCATCCGGCGCCCGCCGCCCCTAGCGGCGATTGGCTGGGCCGGCGCGACGATGAACTCCTCCCCGCCAGGGATGCCGAGGAGATGATGGCCCTCAAGCGGGAGGTCGTCGAAAGTGGCCGCGGCGGCCGGCGCGAGCTGACCCTGCACCACGGCGGGCGGACGACGGTGTACGACGTGGCCGCCGAGCCGCTGCGCAGCCCCGATGGCCAAGTGGTCGGGGTGACCACGGCGGCGCTGGACATCACCGAGCAGCGCCAGGCGCAACGGGCCCTGGTGCGCGCCGAGAAGCTGAGCCTGGCGGCCAAGATGGCGGCCTCCATTGCCCACGAGATCAAGAACCCGCTGCAGTCGGTGATCGGCTGCCTGGGCCTGGCCCGCGAGATGGTCGCCGCCGGCAAGGATGCCACCCGCTACTTTGACGTGGCCTCGGAGGAGCTGCACCGCGCCAACCGCCTGCTCACCCAGATGCGCGACATGCGTGAGCCGATCCGCGACGAGCAGCGCGTCCCGTCGGACGTGAACGCGCTGGTGGCGCGCGTGCTCACCCTGAGTGACAAGGAAGCGCAGAACCGCGGCGTGACGGTGGCGGCCACTCTGGGGGAGGGGATCCCGAGGCTATGCCTGGTGCCGGGCCAGCTGGAGCAGGTGGTGCTCAACCTGGTGTTGAACGCGCTGGACGCCATGTCCAGCGGGGGGCGGCTGACCGTCAGCACCTGGGCGGACAACGGCGGGGCGGCCATCCGCGTGGCAGACACGGGGCTGGGCATGACGCGGGAGGTGGCCGAGCGGATCTTTGACGACTCGTTCTCCACCAAGCCGCACGGCCTAGGGCTGGGGCTGGCGGTGTCGCGCGGCATCATCGAGGGCTACGGCGGGGAGATCGAGGTACAGACGGCCGTTGACGAGGGCACCGCGCTGACCGTGCACCTGCCCGCCGCCCTGGCCGACGCGCAGGGGACGGCGAAGCCGGTCGCGCCGAGCGCGAAGCCGGCCGCGCCGAGCGCGAAGCCGGCCGCGTCAGGCGCGCAGTCCGCCCGTTGACCGGGCCGGCCGAGGGCGGGTAGAATGGGGCCCGTCCGCCTGCCCCGTGGATGGTGAGCGGCGAAAGGAGCACCGTGGCCCCCACCGATCGCATGGCCGGGCGCCCCGCCGAGGGCGCGGCGCAGGTGCACGTTCTGTTGGCCGAAGACGACGCGGCGGTGCGCGCGCTCTTTGAGCGGCTGCTGGCCGCGCAGGGCTGGGCCGTGCGCGCCGTGACGGATGGCCTCGAGGCGGTGGAGGCCTGGACGTCGCGGGGCGGCTACGACCTGGCCGTGCTGGACGTGCGCATGCCGCGGCTGAACGGCTACGAGGCCTTTTTGCAGATGCGCGCGGCAGCGCCGGGGGGGCGGTTCCTCTTCGTCAGCGGGTACGCGGCCGACGAGCTCGAGCCGCGCCTGGCCCGCGAAGAGGGGGTGGCCTACATGGCCAAGCCGTTCGATTCTGACGCGCTGCTCGAGCGGCTCTCGGCCCTCCTCGCCGACGCGGCCGCCCGCGTGGGGAAGGAAGAAGGATAAAGAAGGACAGGATTCACAGGATTTACAGGATTAGGAGGGAAAGACAAGAGGGGCGCCTGGGACCGCCTGGGCTTCAATCCTCCTCCAATCCTGTAAATCCTGTTAATCCTGTCGCTCTTGTTTCTGCCGCTGGCGCGCGGGGAGGTGTCGGGGAGAAGGGGAAGAAGAAAAGAAGGACAGGATTCACAGGATTTACAGGATTAGGAGGGAAAGACAGGAGAGTTACCTGGGACTGCCTGGGCTTCAATCCTCCTCCAATCCTGTGAATCCTGTTAATCCTGTCGCTCTTGTTTCTGCCGCTGGCGCGCGGGGAGGTGTCGGGGAGAAGGGGAAG
>JAAZBY010000501.1 GCA_012513595.1 Chloroflexota bacterium | reverse complement strand
CACCGTTTTCCCCACGCGCGTGGGGATGGACCGCGTACCGCACGCCCCGAGAACTCAGCCACGCAGTTTTCCCCACGCGCGTGGGGATGGACCGACATGGCGGTGGCGGGCAAGATGGGCTGGTCGGTTTTCCCCACGCGCGTGGGGATGGACCGGAGCGGGTGCTTGCGCACGGGCCGATCGACTAGTTTTCCCCACGCGCGTGGGGATGGACCGCAACTCCTGGCCGTGGGCGAGGACTACATTGCCGTTTTCCCCACGCGCGTGGGGATGGACCGGCCGTCTCGGGATGGGTTGCGCCCCCGGTATTCGTTTTCCCCACGCGCGTGGGGATGGACCGCGCAGGATTTCCGCCCGTCTGTCCCCCACGGCGTTTTCCCCACGCGCGTGGGGATGGACCGATGGCGCGCGTCTACGTCGAAGGCAAGGCCGAGTTTTCCCCACGCGCGTGGGGATGGACCGCAGAGCAGGGTGCCCAGCCTCGTCTTCCCCCAGCTTTCCCCACGCGCGTGGGGATGGACCGAACGGGGCCACCCCGCCCTGGCCGCCGGAGCTGTTTTCCCCACGCGCGTGGGGATGGACCGCGGGGGCGCAACCGCGCAGAACGCGCTTGACCGTTTTCCCCACTCGCGTGGGGATGGACCGGTTTTCCTCCTGCGGCTTTGCACTTTTCGGTTGTTTTCCCCACGCGCGTGGGGATGGACCGAATGCCCATTTGATAAACGGCGCTTCTGATTCGTTTTCCCCACGCGCGTGGGGATGGACCGGCGTGGCAGGACCATCGCACGCCGGGGGCGACGTTTTCCCCACGCGCGTGGGGATGGACCGTCGCGGAGCGGCTGCCCCTGCCTCACCTGTCACGGCCAACTCACTTTTCGCCGAAAGGGCCAGGTTGGTCTTCCCCAGATCCCCCGCTCTAGTGCTTGTCCGTGCCTCCCTCACCGGCTGCTCCTGCTCCGTAAACACCCCTGCCTGGCGCTGCTCGCGCAGGCCGCCGCCCCAGCACGACCCGCACTACCGGGGCCCGGGCAGGCCGCCCTTGCGCTTCGCACCAGCGTCCCGCGTACGCTGCGCAGCCTGACGCCTCAGATGTATGTGTTTGGTTAGAATTCTCCTATCTTGTGTCGCAGATCGTCAGTCTGGTAGTATAATCGGTGCATAATTGTTGGTCTCGTACTGTGCGAACGCGATCTGCTGCCGGCTGCTCCGCTTCGTCAGCCTTTGTCCCCTCTCTCTCGGCTGCGGGCGGGCACACTCTGGGCCCTGGTTCGGTCTCTTCTGTTGGTCGTATTGCCTTCTGTCCAACTGATGGGTACTGATTCGGAGCAAGAGGAGTGTGGCCGCGATGCATCTGCACAGCCTGCGGCTCGGCCTGTTCTTCGCCTGCGCACTCGTCGCTCTGGGTGCCTCCGCAGGCCCCGCCCGGGCGGTCATGCCCTTGCGCCAGGAACTCGCCGCCCCTACCAACCTGGTCGCCGAGGTCGTCTCTCCCACCGAGATTCACCTCACCTGGACGGATAACTCCAGCGGCGAAACCGGCTACCACGTGGCTCGCTCCCTGGACGGCGGGGCCAACTTCTCGTCCCCAACTTTGCTCGGCCCTGACTTGACCTCCTTCGTCGACAGCGGCCGCACGCCCTGCACCCAGTACACCTACCGCGTCCGCGCGGTGGCCGCTATCACCACCTCGCCATACTCGGAATGGGCCTCCGCCACCACCACGCAGGTGGCCTCCGGCCTGGTCACCGTCGTTGAGGAGCACTTTGAGGGGGGCGCCGTCCCGGCTGACTGGGACAACACCGGCTGGGCCCGCAGTCTAGCCTCCCCTTCCCCGGCTGGCGGATACAACATGAAGGCCACGTCCAGCGGCGGCGTCCTGCGCACCCCCCTGTTTGACTGCTCCGACGCCCAAGAGCTGACCATCGAGTACTACCGGTACTCCACGGTCACCAACATCGACACATCCTACTACCGCGTGTACCTGGAGGGGTCGGGTGACCCGCTCCTGCTGGCCGAGTACGATAACTCCCTCAAGCAATGGGTCCACGAGCCGTTCGCCCCGATAGCGCACTCGCCCCTGTTCGCGTCGACGTGTGCCGTCTCATTCCACGGTCGGGTGAACAACCAGATCGCCTACCTCGACGCGGTCCTCATCACCAAACGCGTCGCGCCGCCCACGCTGCCCACAGAGATCGTGCAGCATCCCGCCAGTGCGTCGGTCTGCGCGGGCGCCAAGGCCGCCTTTTCTGTACAGGCCGCGGGCGAGGCCCTCTCTTACCAGTGGCAGACGCGCCAGGGCACCCCCTGGCAGAACGTCGGCACCAACAGCCCCCTCTACGAGACCAACCCGCTCGCTTCGACAGACAGCGGCACCTCCGTCCGCTGCCTGGTGAGCGGCACCTGCGGCGTGGCCTACACTTACCCGGCCACCCTCGAAGTTGCCTCTGGCGCCGACATCGTCGCCCAGCCCGGGCCGCAGATCGTCTGCAGCGGCGCAGGCGCAACCTTTGCCGTATCGGCCAGCGGCGAGAGCCTCACCTACCAGTGGCAGCGTGACCTTGGCGCGGGCTACCTGTCCCTCGCCGACGGCAACGGCCTCAGCGGGGCCACTAGCCCGCAGCTGACGCTAACGGCCGCGACGCCGCAGGACGCCGGCACCTACCGCTGCCTGATCACGAGCGGCTGCGGCACCCTCACCTCCCAGGAGGCCTCCCTAGCCATCCTCCCCGCCCCCCTGCTCACCGCGCACCCGCAGGACCAGACCGTGGAAGAGGGCGCCAGCGCCCGCCTGCTTGTGGCCACTGAGGGGGAGGGCCTCACCTACCAGTGGGAGGCCAGCACCGACGGCGGCACGACGTTCGTGCCCATCCCAGGGGCCGCCGGCAACACCTACGACACCCCGATCCTCGGCCTGGGCGCTGACGGGCAGCAGTACCGCTGCGTCGTAAGCAGTGCGTGCGGCACGTCCACGAGCGACCCAGCCGTGGTCTCCGTCCTGCGCGCGCAAGAGATCCCCCTGCAGCCGGGCTGGAATCTTGTCTCGTTAACCGTAGCCCCGCCCGACCCGGCTATCGAAGCGGTACTTACCAGTATTGCCGGGGGCTACTCCCTCGTCTACGCCTGGCAGCAGGGCAGCTGGCGCGTCTACGACCCCGCCGCGCCGCCCGCCAGCGATCTGGACGCGCTCGACAACACAGTCGGCTTTTGGGTGCTGGCCTCCCAGTCGGCGCTGTTGCGGCCGCTCGGGCGCGTGCCGGCCGAGACGACCATCCCCTTGGCCGCAGGGTGGACGCTCGCCGCCTACCCTGCCGGCGCTTCCGGGTCGTTGGCCGATTCGCTCTGTGCCGCCACCGGCGGCACGGGGTTGGTCTATGCCTACGCCGCCGGGGATGCACCGCTCTGGCGCCACTACGACTGCGGGGCGGCTGCCTGGTCAAACACTCTGGACGCCCTGCTCCCGGGGCGCGGCTACTGGATCCTCTCCGCCCAGGACGGGGAGTGGCGCGTCGTCTACTGAGTCGGGATTGAGGAACCACTAGAGTCGATAGGACCGCTTATCGTTGGCCGCAGCGCGCGACGGTCCCGAGACATCGCCCGGGAGCCTCTACCCAGGCGACCCCACAACCTACCCGACGGAGGTAGCCATGATGCGGATTCGGCCTCTCCTCACCGCGGCCCTCTTGCTCGCGCTCATCGCCCTGCTCGCCCCCGGAGGGTTGGCGGCAGAGCCCCCAGGGCTGCCCGCCAGCTTTTACGGGGAGGTCCACATCGACGGGTACATCCCCAGCGCCGTGACGATCCTTCGCGTGTACCTCGACACCAATGCGAGCGGGGCTCCCGACGTCGGTGAGCCGCTGGTGGCCAGCACGGCACTGCGCCAGATCGCCGATCCCGTTCGCTGGGTGTACACCGTGGACGTGCCCGAAGGCCCCTGCACCGACGGGTCTCTCCTCGCCTTTGAGCTCAGCCAGCCGCCCACCGCGAGCGACGACGGCCTAACCGTAGCCGAGGACAGCCTGGGGACGGCGGTCACTATCCCCGCGACCGAGGGGCTGGGGGCCGTCTGCGCGGCCGTCTGGACCGCCGGCACCAACACCCGTCAAGACCTGGCGGCCCTGTCGCCTTACGGGCTGGAGCTATACATCCCTGTGGGGCCCAGCCACGGGTCGGCGACGGTCTCGGGCGGCAAGATAACCTACACCCCTGCCGGAGACTATTGCGGCAGCGACGCGCTCACCTACACCGTCACCGATCGTGACGCAGCCTCCGCCTCCGCCTCGATCGCGATCACCGTCACCTGCGTCAATGACGCCCCGACCGATCTCCGCCTGAGCAACGCCAGTGTCGCCGAGGGGCTGCCCGCCGGTAGCGCCGTCGGCACGCTGAGCGTCACCGACGTCGACGTCGGCGACGCCCACACCTACACCCTGGTGCCGATCCCCGACAGCGACGATCACACCGCTTTCCAGATCTTCGGGGACGCCCTGCAGACCAGCGCCGTGCTGGATCACGACGCGCAGAGTACCTACATCATCCGCGTCCGCGCCACCGACACCGCCGGCGACTGGGTCCAGGCGGACCTGACCATCACCGTGGTGGCGGTGAACGCCCCGCCCACCGACATCACCCTCAGCCCCGCCACCGTGCCCGAGAACGCGCCCATCGGCACCGCCGTGGGCACGCTGTCTACCAGCGATGCCGACGTCGGAGACACCCACACCTATACCCTGGTTCTGGGCGAGGGTGCCGGAGATAATGCCTCCTTTGCGATCGACGGCAGCACGCTCCGCAGCGCGGAAACCTTTGACTATGAGGCCCGCGCCGAGTACCACATCCGCGTCGAGACGGACGACGGCCACCCGGGCGGGACGTTCGCCAAGGCCCTGACGGTGACCGTCACCAACGTCAACGAGGCCCCCGTCGTCGCCGCGGTACCCGGCCAGGTCATCACTCAGACGGGCTCCTTCACCGAGATCGACCTCAACGACTACGTCAGCGACCCGGACTCTGACCTCGTCTTCACCTGGAGCCATTCCGGCGCCACGGCCCTGAGCGTGTCGATCACAGGTGGGGTGGCCACCCTCAGCCGCGCCTTGCCCGGCTGGGACGGCCTGGAGGAGATCACCTTCACCGCCACCGACCCCGGCGGCCTGCAGGGCAGCGCCACGGTCGCCTTCCGCGTTTTGGCCCGCCAGTCGATCGCCCTCCTGCCAGGCTGGAACCTGATCGGCTTTGGCCTCATCCCCCAGCAGGATGACACCGCCACCGTCCTGGAGAGCATCGCCGGCCAGTTCGACCTGGTCTACGCCTGGAACGCCGCCACTGCCGGGTGGCTGCTGTACGACGCTGACCCCGAATACCCGAACGCCGAGCTGGCCCAGCTGGACCGCTCTCAGGGGTTGTGGGTGCACGCCACCGCGGCCGACGCCGTCCTGACCATCGACGGCATCGCCGAAGGGAACACGGTGGTCCCCATCCACGCCGACGCGTGGCACCTAGTCAGTTACCCGTCGGGCGTCGACGGCCCCCTGCCCGGCGCTTTGCGCGACAACGGCCTGGCCGATGGGTACTCGGTAGTCTACGCCTACCACGCCGAGGACACTGCCGACCCCTGGAAGCTCCACGACCCTGCGGGCCCCGCCTGGGCCAACGACCTGGCGGCCCTGGCCCCCGGCCGTGGTTACTGGCTCCGGTCCGGCAGCACGAGTGGCCTGGAGTGGATCGTGACGCACCAGAAGGCCCCCCTGCCATGATCCGACGGACCGGGCGGGGCTGGCGTGTTGAGCTTGTCAGCGTGTGCGGCCTGTTGGCGCTCGCGCTAGGGATGCCGGGCGGTGCGCGGGCAGCCCCGCCCGCCCTGCCCTCCTCCTTCTGGGGCAACGTCACCCTGGCGGACGGCCGCGACGCGCCAGTGGGGGCCGTGGTACGCGCCCTGGTTGATGGCCAGGCGCGCGCCGAGGCCCTCACCCGCGAGTTCGAGGGGCGCACCGTCTACTCGCTGCACGTCCCCGGCTCGGCGGGCGAGGCCGTGGGCTGGGAGCTCTGCGACGTGCCCTTGCCGGTGCACAGCGCCTGGCAGGGGGGCAGCAACGCCCGGGTCGACCTGCAGGCGCCCCCCGGGGCAGACTGCCAGGAGCCGGCCGCGGCGACCGTGGCCCCGCCTCAGGCCGCCAGCGTCGTGGGCGGCCCGGCACCATCGGCTGCGGAGGCGCGGCCGCCTTTGCCCTCGGCAAAGCCGTCGCCTGACGGCCAGGAGGGCTCTGCCGCAGCCCCGCTCGGCAGGGCTGAGCAGTGGGTGCTCGCCGGCAGCATCCTGACGGCGTGCGTGCTGGCGCTGGCCGGGCGCCGCGCCATGCGCCGGGCCTAGCGCCAACGGGAGGAGGTCACCAATGGGGCTACGCGGGCAGCGCCTCTTGGCCGTCGGGCTGCTTCTGGCCACGGCACTCGGGCAGGCGTCCGGAGCACTCCCTGGAGCCGCACCCCTGTGGGCCGCGGCTCCGCCCGCGCTGCCCTCTTCTTTCTGGGGGAGTGTGGCGCTCGACGGCCGGCCACTCCCTGCCGGCACCCTGGTGACGGCCCTCGTCGATGACCTGAAAGCGGCCCAGGGGAGCGTTTGCCTCGCCAGCGGCCAGGCTATGTACACTCTCAACACCCCCGGGGACGATCCGTCCACCCCCGCAGTCGAGGGGGGCAGCGCGGGAAGCATCGTCACCTTTGCGGTGGACGGCTTCCTGTACCCACAGCAGGCCCCCTGGGCGTCGGGGACGAGCACCCGGCTGGACCTAGCCGCCAGCACCGTCCGCCTGAGCAACGCCGTGTACCCCGTCGACGAGGGCTGCGGGCAGGTCCACGCCACCGTGCTCCTTGGCGCCCCGCTGGCCAGCGATCTGTATATCACGTACCGCACCGTCCCGGGCACGGCGGGCCCAGAGGACTATGGGCATATCGAGGGCACCCTGCGCCTGCCAGCGGGCCAGACCGTCGGCACCATAGCAATCATCATCCGCGACGACCTTCTTGACGAGGGCGACGAAACGTTCACGCTGGAGCTGACCACGGCGCCGGGCGCCCTCCTCGCCGCGCCGCAGGAGGCCACTTTGGTCATCCGCGACGACGACCCGCCCCCCACCGTGCGCCTGGAGCGGGCCGCCTACACCGTCACCCGGGCCAGCGGCCTGGCCGAGGTCACCGTGCTGCTGAGCGCACCGTCCGGGAAGACGGTGCGCGTGGCCTACGCCACGTCGGACGGCACCGCCAGGGCCGGGGAGGACTATGTGGCCGCGTCCGGAACGCTGACGTTCCCGCCGGGGCAGACGCGCAAGACCGTATGGGTCTCTCTCCTGGCCGCCGCGCTGCCCGGCCCGCCCGAGGCGTTCACAATGGGCCTCTCCGCTCCCGCCAACGCCGTGCTGGCTCCGCCCGCGGCGGCCATAGTGACCATCGTCGCTTCCGCCCCCCTCTACCTGCCGCTAGTGGCGGGCTGCGGCGTCGGGGGCGGCTGAGGGTCCACCCAGGGCGGCCTTTGCCACCGGGTGCCCGCCTTGCTAGACTGCGGGGAGAGCGCTGGGCCCACGACCAGGTCGTCACCATGCTGGGCACGCGCCCACGCGCCACGCCGGAGGGCCATCATGAGGAGCGGGTCAACCATCGCCTTGGCCATGGCGCTGGCGGTGGCCCTGCTGGCCACCAGCACGGTCCTGGCCGCAGCATCTGCCTCCTACGGCCTCTACTGGTCCGCCTCCTCCGCGGGCGGCGGGGCGGCCGATGGCCCGAGTTTCCGCCTGCGCGGGAGCGTCGCCACCGCGCCCGTCGGCGCCATGTCCACCTCCGATTACCGCATTCATGCCGGCTACTGGCCCGGCGTCGGCCGCACCGGGCCCGGGCCGACCCCGCCCGACCTCGAAGGGGGGCTCTTCCTCCCCCTAGTGCAGCGGAGCAACTAACCCCGGCCCTGGGCTGGGCGAGGAGTGCTCATGACCCTGCGGATCGTCATCGACTTTGACGGCACGCTCACCGCCGAGGAGGAGCAGGCCGCGCCGCTCGCCGAACGCTCGCTCGACACGCTGGCGAACGAACTCCTGGCCCTGCCTCGCGCCGCGCTGGCCGAAAGATACCGCGCCACGCGCGAGCGCCTGCTGGCCGCCCCGCACCGCTACTGGTGGGAGGTGAACGGCCTCGTCGCCTCCTATTGCGACGAGGGCGCCTTTATCCTGAACACTACCACGCTGCAGACCATGCTGGCCGACCTCCTTGCCGAAGAGCCGCGCCTGGCCGCCAGGCTGCGCGCTGCCCTGCCCCCCGCCGAGTACGACCTGGTGGCTGACGCCGCCAACTATCTCTTTCATCGCCACACGGCCGAGTTCCCGCCCCTCTTCCGCCCGGGCGTGCGGGAAGTCCTTAGCACCCTGCTCGCCCACCCAGGCTGGCAGCCACTGGTGCTCACCAACTCCAAGGGTGACAAGGTCACCCGCCTGCTGGGCTCCCTGGCCCTCCCCGCGGCGCTTCCCATCCTCGGAGACACCCGCCAGTACGAGGTGGTCGCCGGCTGGGCCCCACCCTGCGCCCTCGGCGCGCCGGAGGCCCGGCTCTGGCGCGTCGACGCCTGGCACACCATCGACCTGCGCCGCCCCGCCTACTACCGCGCCCTGCTCGGCGCGGCGGCCGGCGGCGCGCGGCTGGCCGTGGTGGGAGACACCCTCTCCCTCCCGGGAGCCCTACCTCTGGCCATGGGGATCCCCTTCCTCCTGCTCCGCACGCCGTACACGCCCGCCTGGTGCCTGCGCGCCGTGCGGGAACACCCCTTCGGCGCCGTTCTCGCGGATCTGCGCAACCTGCCCGCAGCGCTCGAGGCGCTGGCCTAAGGCGAGAGAACCAGGGAAGAAACGCAGGGCAAGAGGCATCTGATCTTGAAAACACGGCGAGGCCTGATATAATCAAACTGTAAAATGGTTTCGGTATGCGCGCTACCCCTCTGCCTGCTGCTACCGGCATCGGCGATAGCCTTCTTCTGTAACAAGCGGAAGCAACCAGGATCGCACAGACCCGCTGCCCCATTGCCACACCGAGGAGGTCCCCATGCCTGCCGAACCGCGCAGACGCCGACGGGGCTACGGCCGTATCGTGGACGACATCATCAGCCTCGGCTGGAACCCGAGCGACTACCGGGACACGGACATGCTGCCCTCCCCTTTTGCCGGCGGCATGACGCAGCGCCGCAGGCTGCCGCGTGACGCGCGCGAGGACGCCGACCTGCGCGACGAGGTCATCGCCGTCGACGCTACGCTCGGCGGGTTCCTCCTAGCGCTGGAGCTCTTTCTGGCGCTGATGGTCGCGGGGTTCCTGCTGCTCGGGCCGCTGCGCGCGCTGGCCTTTGTGGGGACTGCCGAGCTGGCCATGGCCCTGGGGAGCGGGGCCGAGCAGGCGATCTCGATGGCCAGTGCGGTGCGCATCGCCATCACCCTGGCCTGCCTGGGCGTGTGGATCGGGGTGTTGCCGGGGCTGTACGTGCGCCTGGTCGAATCCCCCTCCGTCGGGGGGTTGCTGCGCCGCGCGCTGGGGATAGCACTGCCGATGGCGGCGATCTGGGGGCTGGAGGCGCTGGTTCAGCATCTTGTCATCAGGTAGCGCCGCAACAGGGCGCCGTGCCGCGGGAATGAAGGGGGGCCTCGCGCCGAACGGACGCGAGGCCCCGTCGTGGCGAATCAGGCGCCGGCCTCGTTCAGGCGGCGCATGTCGTCAGCGCTAAGGGCGACGTCCAGCGCGGCCAGGTTCTCGGCCATCTGCGCCGTGGTCGAGGCGGCCACCAGCGGGATCACCTGGGGGTCGCTGTGGAGCATCCAGGCCAACACCACCTGGTTGGCCGTGGCGCCGTGTTCCGCCGCCACGGCGCGCAGGGCCGTCAGGCGCGCGTCGCTATCGGGGCCCGCGTAGCGCGGGTCGATCGCCTTGTCATCCCGTGAGTAGGCCCCGCCCAGGAGCGGCGTGTAGGCCAGCGGGCGCATCCCCGTGCTGCGGCAATAGTCCAGGAGGTCGGCGTTGGCCACTACCTGCGGGGCAAAGAGTGCCCCGGGACGCGGCCGCAGGTAGGTGTGCCGCTGCTGGATGCAACAGAACGGCGCCCAGCCGTTCGCCTGGCAGGCGTGCCGCGCCGCCTCGAGCCGCCAGGACGCATAGTTGCTGGCCCCCACGTAGCGCACCTTGCCCGCGCACACCAGGCGATCGAGCGCCTCCAGCGGCTCGCTCAGGGGGATGGTGCGATCGTCGACGTGGGCATAGTACAGGTCGACATAGTCGGTGCGCAGCTCGCGCAGGGTCCGCTCGCACTCGGAGATGATCGTCTCAGCGCGCAGGCCGCGCGCCACTCCCACCCGCTGAAAGCCCACCTTGCTGGCCACGAACATGTCCTGCCGGTTGCCGCGGGCCTCCATCCAGCGGCCCAGCACGGCCTCGCTGAGGCCGCCGACGCGCTGGTCGCCCACGGCGCCGTAGATGTTGGCCGTATCGATGAACGCCCCGCCCGCCTCAGCGTACTGGTCGAGCACGGGGATGGCGGCCTCCTCAGGGGTGCGCCAGCCAAAGTACATGGCCCCCAGGCAAAAGATGCTGACTTCTGCGCCGGAGGTTCCCAAGGGTACCTTTCGCATATCTAGCTCCTCTCCGCATCCGGTCTACGTAGCAGGCCGCCGACAGAACGAGCCTGGGCCGGCGGGCCGCCCCCAGTGTACTCGCCGGAGCCGCCCGCCGCCACCGCCGGCTCGGTTCAGGATAGCCCGCCTCGCCGCGGAGGGCGCCCAGCGCGGGAGGTTGTTGCGCGCTGCGGCCCAGTGGCGCTACATTGCGGCATCGGGATGCCTCAACGAGACTGGAGTGGGGCCATGACCACGGATGACCGCCACGAGGTGGCCTACGACGATATCTATGGCCTGCTGGAGGCCGTCTGGGGCGAGGGGTACCTGTCTCCGGGCGGGCCGCAGGAGATCGCCCTCCTGCTCCACGGCGTCGACCTGACGGGGCGGGAGGTGCTGGATGTGGGCTGCGGCGTCGGCGGCATCGACCTGCTCCTGGCCCGCGAGTACGGGGCGCAGCGCGTGGTGGGGATCGACGTCGACGAGGCGCTGGTACAACAGGCCCTTGCACGCGGGACCAAGGCTGGCCTGTCGGACCGGGTTACCTTCCTGGCCGTCGCGCCCGGCCCGCTGCCCTTTCCGGCGAACTCCTTCGATGTGGTGTTCAGCAAGGATTCCATCCTGCACATCGCCGACAAGGAGGGCCTTTTCCGCGAGGTGTGCCGCGTCCTGCGGCCCGGGGGGCTCTTTGTGGCTTCCGACTGGATGTCCTCCGGCGACGACCCGCCCAGCCCGGCGATGCAGCGCTACCTGGACCTCGAGGGGCTGGGCTTTGGGCTCTGCTCGGCGGAGCGCTCGGTACGGGCCATGGAGGCGGCCGGCCTGACGCGCATCGTGACGCGCGACCGCCAGGCCTGGTACCGAGACCTGGCCCACCAAGAGGTCGCGCGGCTCTCCGGCCCGCTCTACGCGGATCTCGCCGCGCGCATGGACCGCGCCGTGCTCGACCGTGAGATCGCGGTTTGGCGGGCCATGCTCGTCGTGCTGGACAGCGGCGAGCTGCGGCCCGGCCACCTGCGTGGATACAAGTCGGCCGCGTAGCCTCAGGCCAAGCCGCGCCGCCGATAGGCCTCGGCCGCCTCGCGGACGTAACGCGCCGTCTCGGGGGCGCTGTGCTCGCTGGCCAGTTCGTCGGCCAGGGCTAAGAGCTGCTCGTACCCCAGCCGGTAGGGGCGCAGCGCCTCGTAGATGGCCAGCACCCTGTCATCGGGGAGGGTGGCCAGCTCGGCGGCGCTGCGCAGGTTGGCGGCCAGCTGCGGGTAGCCGGCCTCTTCGGCAAAGCCGGCCTGCTGGCGTAGGGTGTCGGGGTGGATGGTGAAATCCTCGCCGCGCAGCTGGCCGGCGCGCACCGCGTCGAGAGTCAGCGCGCCCAGCGGCACGCCGGTGCGCGAAATGACCCCTTCCCCGCCCCCCTCACCCAGGGGATAGCGCCGCCCCCGCGTCGCCTCCCTGCCGTCGTGTTCCGGCTCGGCCATGTGTCCCCTCCCTACGTCTCGGGTTCCCAGTCCAGGTGGAGCTCCGTCGGCGGGCGGTCCGCCTCCACCTGCTCGCACTCCCGCCGGTGCAGGAGCATGGTCTTGACGATCAGGCGCAGCCGCGCCCAGTTGTCGATCTGCACGGGCACCGGGCGCACCGCCTCGCGCCGGGCATAGCGCGCCGCGTTGCGCCCGATCTGCTCGTATGACTCGAGCGTCAGGTTGGGCGACTGCGGAAAAAGCTCCAGGTTGTTCAACGGCGCCAGGTCGGCACGGTGGATCACCGTGGTCCCCCGCGACTGCATCCCGATCGCCACGCCCGAGCCGCTCAGCCCGGCGCCCGCGTAGCCGATCGCGGCGCAGTCCGCCGTGTGGTGCACCTGGACGATGCGGGCCGGCAGCCCCTCGGCGGCGATGCCGGCCAGGATCCGCTGCAGCACCTCCTCGTGCGGCAGGCCGCCGATGGTTCGGGTGAGCGCCCCGTTGAAGGCGGGCCCCACCGCCACGACCACCTCCAGCCCACGCCCGCGGGCGGCCGGCCCCAGCGCGGTGAGGCGGGGGCTCTGCCCCTCTCCCTGGCCGGCCAGCATCTCCTCGGGGTCGCGCGCCTGGGGCAGGTCTTGCACGCGGCGCCAGCGCTCACCCACTAGGCGGTAGCCGCTGCCGGGGCCGCGGTAGTCGTTGCCGTCGTTGATGCCGCTCAGCACCTGGAACCCCTCGGTAAAGATGGCCGCGGGCTGCAGGTAGTCGCCGAGGACGCGCTGGCGGGCCATCTCCAGGAGTCGCTCGGCCACCTCGGCAAAGCCGGCCGCGTCCAGGGCGCGCACCACGTCGACCACGGTCCGCTCGTCGGCCAGGAAGCCGTCGGCCGCGGCCAGGTCGGCCGGCACGTCCCGCTCGGGCAGATCGCGGCTGTCGTAGGCCACCGTCGCGGCGCGGATCTCCTCCTCACCGATCGACGGGAAGCCCAGCCCCTCATAGACGGCGGCGATGGCCCGGGCGGCCTCCTCGCGGGCCGCCAGCACCTCCGCCTCACGGACGGGGTGCAGCCCGGCGTCCACGCGCATGTCCCGCTGCAGGACGAGGTAATCGTCCAGATCGTCCGCGTCGAAACAGCCGCCGCCAAAGAGGTTGTCGTAGCGGGGCATGGCGGAGTACCCTGAGTGGACGAAGTCGGCGCCCGGCAGGAACTGGCACATCAGCTTGGCCGTCTTGCGCATGTCCGAGTGGGAGGCCAGCGCATCGTTGCCCGCGGCCACCTCCAGGTTCAGCATGGCCGCCAGCAGGTTCTCCGCCAGGATGACCCGCACGCCCCCGGGCAGCGACTCGGGCAGCGCCACGCAGGAGATCGACCCGTTCTGTACCCCCTGGCTGCCGGCGCCCCGCGTGGCCAGCAGACAGCGCGCCTCGAGGTAGAGCATCGAGCGCCCCTCGGCGTGCCCCATCAGACACTCGGAGCCGGTGCCGGAGGTAAAGCGCACCTTGATCCCCCGCGATGCGTAGGCCGAGGCCAGCAACCCCTTGGACCAGGGCGTGTCGTCGCCATCCACAAAGGCGCCCTCGGTGCCGTACACCGAGAGGGTCTCGGCGTAGGTGGTGAGCCCCTTGAAGCCCAGCCGCAGGCTGATGCCCTCTTCCACGGCGCACTGGGTGAGCACCCCGCCCCGCCCGACCTGCGAGCCCACCAGGATGGCCAGGGCGCTGAGCGGCGCGTAGCGGGCCACGCCGACGGTGGTCTCGTTCTCGGCAAAGCCCCGCAGGGCCGCCTCAGCCGCGTCGGCGGCCAGGAGGGCGGGGTGTTCGCGCCGGTTCGTCACGTGGGCCTGGTTGGCCGGCGTGCGGCGCACGCGCATCTTGCGCAGGGCGGCCATCATCTCCAGGACGTCCAGGTGCCGGACGATGTCGACCAGCTTGGCCGCCGTGCAGCCCGCCACCAGGCGCACCACCTCGCCCCGGGGGATGCCGATATCCACCAGCATCCGGGCGATCTCTTCCGACGGGGTGGCCATCGCCTCGGGCGCCACGTTCAGGTCGAGGGCGTGATCGGCGATGAACAGGTCGAGCATGTCCATCTGCGCGCGCGGTGTGCCGTCCATCGCGACGACGGCGCCGTCCTCGATCACCAGGGAGGGGGGCGGATCGAGCGGGCTGTCGGCGGCGATCAGCCCCACCTCGGGCCACTCGCGGACGAAGGTATCCTGCTGGATGGGCCGCTCGGCGAGGGCCTGGAACCGTTTGGATGGGGGCATCTTTTCTCTCCCGCATGGGCGGGCGCGCCGCCCCGGGGCACAAACCGTCCTGCCCCGGGCGGGGCCGGGCGCAGGACGGTCTGCCGGGCGAACAGACAGTGAACCGCCTACAGGGTGGCGACGATCTCGCTGGCGCGGCGCAGCGACGAGACGATCAGCTCCGCCGCCCCGGGGATCGGGTCGCTCAACACCGGCAGGAAGATGAGCTCCTCGTGCATGCGCTCGGTGACGGGCAGGTCCCCCTCCCGGTACCCGGCATAGTCCCCGCACAGCGGGCCGCGGTTGCCGGTGAACAGGTCAAAGCCCTGGGCAAAGATCGGCAGCCGGTGCAGCAGCTGATAGCCCGACTCTTTGGCCGGCACACCGGCCCGGTTGATGGCCTCAATCATCTTCTCGCGCGAGGCACCGCCGACCTCTTCGGGAACGTAGCGCACCGGGAAGGCATAGTAGCCCCCGCGCTGCGAGCCCTCCGAGGTGGGGATGGGCCGCAGCCCGGGCACCGTGGCCAGCCCGCGCTCCACCTCTTCGACATAGGCGCCGCGCCGTGCGTTCAGCGCGGCCAGCTTGCTGAGCTGCACCCCGGCGATGCCGATCCCCAGCGGGTGCGCCCGGAACTTCATGCCGGTGCCGAGGGGCTGCAAGTAGCGGTACTTGTCCTGGGCGAGGTCCAGGCCGGCGATACGGTTGACCTGGCCCACCAGGCAGGCCCGGTCAAAGACCTCTGGGTCGCTGGTGGCCACCACGCCCCCCTCGCCCGCCGAGACCGGCTTGGAGCCCTGCAGGCTCCAGGCGCCCACCCGGCCGATCGACCCCACCGGCCGCCCCTTGTAGGTGGCCCCGTGGGCATGGGAACAATCCTCCACCACGGCGATGCCCGTCTCTCGGGAGATCTCCATGATGGCGTCCATATCGCAGACCCAGCCCCACAGGTGCACGGCCACGATCGCCTTGGTGCGGGGGGTGATCTTGCGGCGGATGTCGGCCGGGTCGATCATCATGGTGCACGGGTCCGACTCGCAGAACACGGGCCGCGCCCCCAGAAAGAGTGCCGGGGAGATGGTGCAGATCCAGGTGTAGTCGGGGCACAGGACCTCATCCCCGGGACCCACGCCCACGCCGAAATAGGCGCTGTACAGGGCCGTGGTACCGTTGACGGTGGTGATGGCATGGCGCGTGTCGGTAAGGGCCCGCCAGCGCTGCTCAAACTCGCATACCACCGGTGTGCCGCCGGAAAGCTCGTTGCGCAGAGTCATCTCGTAGGCCAGGCGGGCTTCCTCTTCGGTCATCTGCTCCCAACGATCGAGCTCCTCGATCTGGGCCCTGGCGGTCTGCACGAACTCGGGGATCGGACGCTCCCTCTCGCTCAAGGCGACCTCCTCTCTGTCGGCATGCGGTACGGGAAGTATAGCAGGTCGGCGCACACACGGCCACGGCGAAGAGCGGCATCGACCACGGTTGTGGTATACTTGCGGCTATCTCGGTACCGAAAGGAGCCCGTGTGACAGTGTCGTCTCACCTTGCCGTCCTGCCCGGCAGCCCCTTCCCCCTCGGCGCCACGCCGCAGGATGGCGGGGTCAACTTTGCCCTGTTCAGCAGCCACGCCACCTCGGTGGAACTCCTGCTCTTTGATCGCTACGACCAGGCCGCGCCGACGCATACCATCCCCCTGGACCCGGCGGCGAACAAGACCTACTACTACTGGCACTGCTTTGTGCCGGGCCTGGGCCATGGGCAGGTCTACGCCTACCGCGTGCACGGCCCCTACCAACCCGAGGCCGGTCACCGCTTCAACCCGCACAAACTGCTGCTGGACCCCTACGCCCGCGCCGTAGCCTATGGGAGCAACTGGAAGCGCTCGTCGGCCTACGGCGTCACCGACAACACCTACGCGGCGCTCAAGGCCGTCGTCGTGGACCTCTCCACCTACGACTGGGAGGGGGACCGGCCACTGCAGCGCCCCATGGAAGAGACGGTCATCTACGAAGCCCACGTCCGCGGGCTGACGGCCGACCCCTCCTCCGGCGTGGGGCACCCCGGCTCTTACCGCGGCCTGGTGGACAAGATCCCCTACCTGCAGTCCCTGGGGATCACCGCCGTGGAGCTGCTCCCCGTCCAGCAGTTCGACCCGCAGGAGGTGCAGCGCAACAACCCGTTGAACGCGCGACCTCTCTCCAACTACTGGGGCTACGCCACCGTCGGGTTCTTTGCCCCGCACGCCGCCTATGGCTGCTGCGAGCAGGCCCAGGACCTGGCCGACGAGTTCCGCGACATGGTCAAGGCCCTGCACCGCGCCGGGATCGAGGTCATTCTCGACATCGTCTTTAACCACACCGGCGAGGGGGACCATCGCGGCCCCACCATCTCCTTCCGCGGGCTGGAGAACGTCGCCTACTATATGCTACAGCCCGACCGGCGCTACTACCACAACTATTCCGGCACCGGCAATACGGTGAACTGCAACCACTCCATCGTGCGGCGGCTGATCCGCAACTGTCTACGCTACTGGGTGCAAGAGTTCCACATCGACGGCTTCCGCTTTGACCTCGCCTCGGTCCTGTCGCGCAACCAGCAGGGCGAGCCGGAGCGCGACTCCCCGATCCTCTGGGAGATCGAGTCGGACCCGGTGCTGGCCGGCACCAAGCTCCTGGCCGAGGCCTGGGACGCCGCCGGCCTCTACCAGCTGGGCTCCTTTACCGGCGATCGCTGGGCGGAATGGAACGGTCAGTTCCGCGACGATGTGCGCCGCTTCGTCCGCGGCGATGCGGGCACCGTGCGCGACCTGGCCTGGCGGATGAGCGGCAGCTTTGACGTCTTCCAGGAGAAGAATAGCTACGCCTCGTACCGGTCGATCAACTATGTCACCGCGCACGACGGCTTTACCCTGCGCGACCTGGTCTCCTACAGCCGCAAGCACAACCTGGCCAACGGCGATGGCAACCACGACGGCATGGACGAGAACTATTCCTGGAACTGCGGCGCCGAGGGTGACACGGAGGATCCTGCGGTGAACGCCCTGCGCCGCCGGCAGATGAAGAACCTGCTGACGCTCCTGTTCACCGCCCGCGGCACGCCGATGCTCCTGGGCGGAGATGAGATTGGCCGCACCCAGGGCGGCAACAACAACGCCTACTGCCAGGATAACGCCACCTCCTGGTACGACTGGAACCTGCAGGCCGCGAACGCCGGCCTGCTGCGCTTCGTCCAGGAGCTGATCGCCTTCCGTAAGCGGCACCCGACGCTGACCACCCCGCGACGCATGAACGGCCGCTCGCACATGGAGGCCTTTCACGAGGACGTCGTCTACCACGGCGTCCACTTGGGCGACCCGGACTGGAGCCATGAGTCGCGCTCCCTGGCCCTGCAGTTCCGCGGCGCGGCGGGCGACGGCGACGTGTATGTCATTGCCAACGCCTACTGGGAGCCGCTGATCTTCGCCCTGCCCGCCGACAAGGGCTGGAAGCGGATTGTCGACACCTCGCAGGAAGCCCCGTTCGACATCGTGCTCGAGGATGCGGCCGAGGTACTGGGGAAGCCGTCCTGCACGGCCGGCCCGCGCTCGGTCGTGGTCCTGGTAGAGGCCCCCCTGTAGGCACGCGGAAGGCAAGGAAAAGCCGGGCAGGCGCTCTCACGCCTGCCCGGCCGCATTCCGGGTGATGGCTCCTCACCTACGGGTATATCCCCGGCCGTAGCACTCCCACGTAGGGCAGGTTCCGGTAGTGCCCGCCGGCGTCGAGCCCGTAGCCGACCACAAACTCGTCGGGCAGCTCTAGCTTTCCCGCGTACTTGAGCGGGACGGGGATCAGGCGGCGGTAGGGCCGGTCAAACAGCACGCAGACGTCCAGGGTGGCCGGTTCGCGCGTGCGCAGCGTGCGCAGCAGGTAGTTGAGGGTCAGGCCGGTGTCGATGACGTCCTCCACAAAGAGGACGTGCCGACCGCTGATCGACTGGTCGAGGTCCTTGGTGATGCGCACGGTCCCCGAACCGCTGGCCCCCGCGTACTGCGAGATGGCCATAAAGTCGACCGTCACCGGCACGCTGAGCTGGCGGAGCAGGTCAGCCATGAACAACACCACGCCGGTGAGCACGCCCACCAGGATGGGGTCCTTGTCCGCATAGTCGCGCGAGATCTGCTCGCCGAGCGCCGCGATGCGCGCCTGGATGGCTTCCTGCGAGTGCACCACGCGCAACACGTCGGCGGAGATGGAGGGCACGGCTTCGCTCATCTCACTGGTCCAGTGCTTCCTGGCCGACTAGCTCGTCGCGGCGATCCTGCTGGCCAAAGCGCTGCAGCAGCATCTCAAAATCCCGGCGGCGCCATAGCTTGATGTTCACCTCGGGGTAGAGCTCGTGCATCAGGCGGAGCTTGCGCCGCTTGGCGCGCATCAGCCTGGGGCGCAGCGTGGTCAGCTCGACGTAGAGGTCCTCATCCTCGAGGTAGAAATCGGGCGAAAAGGCCTCGGTCACGTTATTGTTCTGGTCCCACTGTAGCGGGAAGGTGGTGATCTCGTAGCGCCACTTGATCCGGTAAAAGTCGAGCACCCGAGCGAACTCCTCTTCACTGGGGTGCCCGAACACGATCTGGTCTCTCGTCAGGATGGGGTTCTGGGTAGGTCGCGGACGGTCCTTCTGCTTGTTGGGCATCCACTCTGCCTTAGGGCCCGCCCAAGCGGGGACGGGCACGTCTAGACCGATTATAGGCCGGCGCAACGGCGCGTCAATCCCCGCCCGTGGAACCGTTGCGCAGGCATCCCGTTACTGGCCCGGGCACGTCTCTAGATGTAGGCCATCGAGCCGTCGTCGCGCATGGGGAAGCCACGGCTCCAAGGCTTGTAGGGGTGCTTGTCGAAATAGTCCTCGTTCAGCTCGATCCCCAGCCCCGGCCGGTCGGGCAGCACCAGGTAGCCGTCCTCCATCGCGTAGGGCTCCAGGATCAGGTCGCGGCGCGGCGATTCGGTATCCACCGTGTACTCGAGGACCAGGAAGGTCGGCGCAGTGGCGGAGAACTGGGCGTTTACGGCGGTGGCCAGCGGCCCCATCGGGTTGTGTGGCGCAACGGGGATATAGTCCGCCTCAGCCAGCGCGGCGATCTTTTTCATCTCGGTGATCCCGCCACACACGCAGATGTCGGGCTGGATGATGTCCGCCGCCTGCAGGCGCAGCAGATCGCGGAACTCCCACTTGGTGTAGAGCATCTCACCCGTGGCGATGGGCACCGGCGACTTGGCCCGCACCTGGGCGAGGGCCTCCATGTTCTCCGGGCGCAACGGCTCCTCCACAAACATGGGGTGGAACGGCGCCACCGCCCGGCACACGTCCAGCGCCTTGACCGGCTCCAGGATCTTGGCGTGGGGATCCAGGGCGATCTCGACGTCGTTGCCCAGCCCCTCGCGCAGCAGGGCCATCTTGCGCTCCACGAGTTCCAGCACCCTGGGCCAGGCCAGCAGGTGCTGATCGGGCGGGAGGGGATTGGTCTTGAAGGCGGTAAAGCCGTACTGGTCCTTCAGGCGCAGGGCGTTCTCCAGCGTCTCCTCGGGGGTGGCGCCGCGCGGGTTCTGGTAGACGCGCACCTTGTCGCGGCACTTGCCGCCCAGCAGCTGGTAGACGGGCGTGTTCAGTGCCTTGCCCTT
>JAAZBY010000053.1 GCA_012513595.1 Chloroflexota bacterium | reverse complement strand
GGCCTCCATCTCATCCATGGGCCGGCCAGAGGCGGGCAGGTACTCCTCCAGGCTGTCCAGCTCGATGGGCGCGATGCGCTCGATGGCGACCTGCATCCGGCCGCGATATTCATTGACATAACCGGTCACCTCGACGCCCTTGGCGCTGGGCAGCGAGGCGATGACCGCGTTGGGCACCTCGTGGTAGACGCCGCCGATAGACCCGGAGCGGTCCACCAGGGTGACCAACAGCATATTGACGCCGTCGCGGATTTCGCGGACGTTACTGTCTTGCAGAAGAAAGGGGGCTTGTCTGAGGCGCGTGCCAATGGTCAGCTGCGCCACGGGGATACGGGGCATACCGGGCTCCTTTGACTGTGTTTCTCGCCAGGCAGTATACCACGGGGCGCCGACAGGCGGTAGACCGGCCCTGGGTGATCGTTGACGGGCCCTCCCCGCGGCCTTACAATAACCGCGCGCAACAGGATACCTGCGAAAGGCTGGCACCATGCGAGCAGTGGATATCATTGCCAAGAAGCGCGACCGCCTCGCGCTGACGGGCGCCGAGATCGAGTACTTTGTGCAAGGGCTGACGGACGGCACCATCCCCGACTACCAGGTGGCCGCCTGGGCCATGGCCGTCCTGCTGAACGGCATGGATCCCCGCGAGACGGCCGACCTCACCATGGCCATGGTGCGCTCGGGGCAGACGCTGAACCTCGACGAGATCGCCCCCGTCGTGGTGGACAAGCACTCCACCGGCGGCGTGGGAGACAAGACCACCCTGGCCGTGGCCCCCATGGTCGCCGCGGCGGGGCTGCCGGTGGCCAAGATGTCGGGCAGGGGGCTGGGGTTCTCCGGCGGGACGCTGGACAAGCTCGAGGCGATCCCCGGCTATCAGGTGGGCCTCAGCATCGAGAAGCTCATCGCCACGGTGCACCGCACGGGCGTGGTGGTGGCGGGGCAGACGGCGCAGCTCGCCCCGGCTGACGGCATCCTCTACGCCCTGCGCGACGTCACCGCCACGGTGCCGAGCCTGCCGCTGATCGCCTCGTCGATCATGAGCAAAAAGATCGCCGCCGGCGCCCACGCCATGGTTCTGGACGTCAAGGTCGGCCGCGGGGCGTTCATGACCACCCTGGGCGAGGCCCGTGAGCTGGCCCGGCGGATGATCGACATCGGCGAGCGGGTCGGGCGCCGCGTGACGGCGGTGCTATCGGGCATGGACCAGCCGCTGGGGTGCGCGGTGGGCAACTCCCTCGAGGTCATCGAGGCGATCGAGACGCTCCGCGGGCGCGGCCCGGCCGACTTTTACGAGCACTGTCTGCTCATCGGTGGGGAGATGCTACTCCTGGCCGGGCTGGCCGCCACGCCAGAGGAGGCGCAGGGACGCCTGGCGCGCGCCGTCAGCGATGGGTCGGCCCTGGCGCGCTTCCGCGACTGGGTCGCCGCGCAGGGCGGGGAGGCCCGCGTGGCCGACGACTATGCCCTGCTGCCGCGGGCCAACGTGGCGCTCCCGGTGGCCGCCCCGCGCACTGGGTACATCGCCGCGCTCGACGCGCGAACCGTCGGGGAGACCTCGGTGGTGCTGGGCGCCGGGCGCACGCGCAAGGAGGATCCCGTCGACCTGGGCGTGGGGATCGTGCTGGGCGCCAAGATCGGTGACCGGGTGGAGCAGGGGCAGACGCTCTTTACCGTCCACGCCAAGAGCGCGGCCGACGCGGCCGACGCGGCGGAGCGCCTGCTGGCCGCCTACGCCTGGGCCGACGCGGCC
>JAAZBY010000500.1 GCA_012513595.1 Chloroflexota bacterium | reverse complement strand
CTGGGACATGAGCCGCCCCCCGGGCCCCCCGGCCCCGGCCAGGCGGTGCCCGGCCGGCTTGGCCCGCACGGCCTGGCGCAGGATCTCCTGCAGCTCCGCCTCCCCGGCGCCGGCGCGCACCGCGGCGCGCAGGTCGAGCTCGGCAGCGGAGAGAAGGCAGAGGCGCAGGCGCCCGTCGGCCGTCAGGCGCAGCCGATTACAGGCCGCACAAAAGTGCGCGCTGACCGGGCTGATGAACCCGACCGTGCCCGGCGCGCCGGGCAGCCGATAGCGCACCGCCGGCCCGGCTCCCCGCGCCCCGCCTTCGGCCTGTAGCGGCTCCAGCGCCCCCAGGGCCGCCTCGATGCGCGCGCGCACCTCGTCGGAGGGCACCAGCAGCTCGGCACACCCGTCGCCATCGCCGTTCAGCGGCATCATCTCGATAAAGCGCACCGACCAGGCCCGCTGCAGCGTCAGGCTGGCCAGGGCGGCGACCTCGTCGTCGTTAAAGCCGCGCTGTACCACGGCGTTCAGCTTGATCGGCCTTAGCCCGGCCCGCTCGGCGGCCTCCAGGCCGCGCAACGCGTCGGCCAGAGCGCCGCCGCGGGTGATCTCGGCGTAGCGGGCGGGGTTTAGCGTGTCGAGGCTGACGTTGACGCGGTCGAGCCCGGCCGCGGCCAGGTCCGCGGCAAAGCGCTCCAGCAGGGTGGCGTTGGTGGTCATGGCCAGCTCGCCGAGCCCCGGGATGCCGCGCAGCATGCCCACGAGAGAGACGATCCCCTTGCGCACCAGCGGCTCGCCGCCCGTCAGGCGCACTTTGCTGACGCCCAAACCCGCGGCGGCGCGGACGATCCGCGTGATCTCTTCGAAGCGCAGGATCTCGTCATGGGGCCGGGCGGGCACGCCCTCCGGCGGCATGCAGTAGCGGCAGCGCAGGTTGCAGCGGTCGGTCACCGATACGCGCAGGTAGTCGATCGACCGGCCCAGGGCATCTGTCAGGGTCATGCGGTCCTCTCGGCAGGAAGGCGTCTGGCGGGGCGCAGCAGGCTCGGGGCGAGGAAGGGGGCTATGGGAACAGGGACGCAGCCCACCACGTGGCGGGCGCTGGGCCCGTCGCGCGGGGGCGGTCCGCGTCCTCTCCTTTCCAAGCACGGGAGGCGCATCCGTTTCCAGGTGCACCCGCTGGCCGCCGGCCATGGATCGCGGCGATCGGTAGGCCGGCCGGCTCGGAGAGCCTGAACGCGCCAACGTTCAGGAAACAGGACAAGGATAGTCTGCCACTCGGCGCAAGTCAAGTCCGTGCCCGGCTCGCTCGGTCGGCCCGTGCCGCGGGGGCCTGCCGAGGGCTTTCCGTGGCCGCGGGGGAGAAGAGAAGAAGGACAGGATTTACAGGATTTACAGGATTGGAGGAATGCTCCACAGACAGGCGCGCCCAGGGCGACAGGCCGACCATGGAGCTCAGGGGCCTTGCCATAGAGGTCGGTGCAAGGGGCCGTGTGGGGCCATTGGAAGAGAAGAAGGACAGGATTGACAGGATTCACAGGTTTGGAGGAATGCCCCAGAGACAGGTGCGCCCGGGGCGACAGACCGACCATGGAGCTCAGGGGCCTTGCCATGGAGGTCGTTGCCAAGGGCTGTGTAGGGCCATGAGAAGAGAAGAAGGACAGGATTAGCAGGATTCACAGGATTGGGGGAATGCTGCAGAGCGAGTTGGGTACCCAACACGAGGTTGACCACATCCCCAATCCTGTAAATCCTGTCAATCCTGT
>JAAZBY010000499.1 GCA_012513595.1 Chloroflexota bacterium | reverse complement strand
GCGCCCCGGTCCCGCGGCGCTCCAGCGCCATTCCCTCAGAGGTCATGCTCGTTGCCATGGTCCATCCTCGCCGAGCCCAGTGCGGCCGCGGCCGCCGCGTACACCGTAACGCCTGCTATTGTACCACAGGCCCCCGGGCAGCGTCAGCGACGGGCGGAACGCCCCCGTCCCTGGGCCCGAAGATGATCACCGCGTCATTCTCAAAGACCCTGTCCATCAGCCGGTCAAAGCGGCTCAGCGTCACCTGGTTGGCGCCGTACATGGCCCGCTCGTTGGGCCCCACCAGGACGTAGCGGACCCCGTACTCTTGCAGCAGTGCGGCGATCTGGGCCGGATCGTTGCTGCGATAAATGATCCCCAGGGCCTCCTCGCGGCGCACCGGCTCGTCGTAGCTGCCGCGCCACTGCAGCTCGTGGCCGCCCCAACCCAAGAGGGTCGGGATGCCCGTGTGTGCCGAGATCCAGTTATACTCAGTATACGAGCCGCCGGAGGCCTCCGCCATGACGGCGTCCTCCGGCGCGTTCTCCTGCAGCCAGAGGATGGCGGCGTACTCCGCCGGGCGAGAGCGCGCCACATAGCGCACGCCGTCCAGCGTCGGCTCTCCGCGAAAGCCGTTGGCCTTGCTCACGGTCGCCATGGCCGGGTAGGCCAGCGCTCCCGCGAGCAACGCCGCCCCCGCGCCCGCCCAGGCCCCCCACCACAGCCGCCCCGACAGGGCGGCGTGCCGCCAGGTGGAAAGCAGCTGCCAGACGCCGTAGGCGCCGGCCACCGACAGCAGCACCCAGGCCTGGTAGTAGAACTTGAACACCGTGTTCATGCGGCTGCCGAACGAGTCGCGCAGGTAAATGAACTCGACGGCGACGGTCAGCAACGCCCCGGCCACCACCATCAGCATCACGAGGACGCCCGCAGCGTCGAACGCGGCCAGCTGCCCCCCAGGCGCCCCGGCCCCTTCCGCGCTGCCCCCCGCCGGGGCGGTCAGCCACAACGCCAGCCCGCCCGCCAGCCCGGCCAGCGCCAGGCCCAGGGCCGCGGTGGCCCAGCCCAGCGCGAGGCACCCTGCACCCAGCGCCGCCGCGGCGCCCCAGGCCAGCCAGGCCGCCCGCGGCACGGCCGGGCGCTCCCGCCGCAGCCGCCCGAGCTCGGCCAGGAGATAGCCGGCCACCAGGGTCACCTGGGTGCCGAACATGAGCAGGTACTGCGGTAGGCGCGTCTTGACGTCGCGCACCAGGCCCAGCCCCCCCGCCTGCGAGCGAAAACCCGCGTAGAAGGGCAGGTAGTAGGCCAGCCCCAGCCCGCCGAGCAGGAGGCCCAGCGTCACCCCGTCGGACAGCCAACGCCGGTCTCCGCGCGCGCACTCTTGGGCACGCCGCGCCAGGTAGGCCAGCAGGAAGATACCCAGGTAGATCGGATAGTCCCACGTGTTCAGGAAACCGAGCGCCCCGATCAGCAGGCCCCACAGGGGCACGTCGAGCGCCCAGCCCCCCCACACGCCCCGCAGCAGGCGGCGCCACAGGGGCCCCTGGCCCTCCTCCCGCGGGGCGGCCTCCTCACGCCCACTCAGAAGCAGGTTCAGCGCCAACGCCAGGGCCAACAGGATAAAGGGCAGCGCCAACACGTGGGGGTGGTTGTCTCCCAGGAGGAAGCTGAAGAAGGGAAACTCGTCAATCACCTCCACCGACTGCCCCAGGGCGTTACGGTCATGGATGACTCGCGAGGCCCGCCACCACCACCAGCCATCGTCCGGGTACCAGGTGGACGAGACGCCCGTGGCCGTCAAGTTCCGGACGTCGAACCAGGCGTACAGCGCCGCCGAGCCCCAGCCGCGCGCCCGCACGAACTCCAACACCCCCTCGAGGTTGCCGGCCACCGCCACCAGCGCCGCCCCCAACACCCCGCCCCCCAGCACGCCCCAGGAGCCGGCACCGCTGCCTCGCTCGGCGCCCCCGGCGCGCTGCTCGCGCGCTGCCGCGATCATGTTCGCCACCAGGCTGTAGGCGCCGCCCAGCGTCAGGGCAAAGAGGGTGGCGTTGGCCAGGTTGAAGGTGATGGCACTGGATAGCCCCGTCAGCAGGGTCATCATCGCCACCATGACGTAGCCAAAGTAGTAGTAAGAGATGGCATAGCCCGACAGCCAGGGGTCGCGCGGCGGGAAGGTACTGCTGCGCAGGATCCCGTTGATAAAGCCGAACTCCATCGGCTTCTCGGTAAAGGCGATGTCGGGGTTGTAGGCCCGGAAGATGGCAAAGGCGGCCAGCCCCAGGGCAAAGAGCGCCTCGCCAACGGCGACCTGCCGCCAACGCCCCGCCAGCGACCGCGCCACCCCCTCACGCCCCCTGCGCCAGACCAGCGCCGAGCAGGCCCCCAGCACCAGGAGCACCGCCAACACGGCCGGTATGCCGTTACGCAGCAGGCCACAGGTCACCAGCAGCCAGTAGAGGTAGCCCGCCAGCAGAAGGCCCACCGGCCGGGCCATACCCACTCCGCGGTCCGGAAGGAAGCGCAGCAGGCGCACGGTGATGGGCAGGGCCAGCAGGGCGATCGCCTGGATGGCCAGCCACCATAGGATTGTTGCCAGCATCGGTTTGCTCCTCGTGCCGCCCCCAAAGCCGGGCACGCCCGGGCTAGAGGGCCTCCGCGGCCTACCCCGCCGGCGGCGCCCCGGCCGGGATGTGGTAGATGGTCACGCGCTCGTTCTGGTAGGCGCGCTCCAGCGCGCCAGACGCAGCCAACGCCTCGAACTTGGCCAGGCCCTCGAGTCGGTAGACGGTTCTTTCCAGCTGCCCCACATACACGTAGCGCACGCCGTAACGGGTGAGCAGCAGGCGCAGTTCGCTGATGTCGACGGTGTTGTAGAGCCGGGCGACGTCGCTCTGCCGGGCGGCCACCTGCTCCCAGGGGCGCTGCTCGGCCTCGTGCATCCCCACGATGGTGGGCAGCCCGGTGAACGAGGCGGGCAGCAGCCCACCCTCGCGATAGTAGCCGAGGTCGGCCTGGGCCAGCACCGGCGTGCCGCCGACGTGCTCCCACAGCCAGCGAATCGCCTCCAGATCGTAGCACAGCACGACCTCGTGGGCCCCGTCCGGCCAGTAGTAGACGCCGGTGGCCATGAAGGTGGTTCCATCGAGGGTGTCGGCACCGGGCCGCTCCCCCGGGAAGCGCTCGGCCACGCGTTGCGGCACCGCCCAGCCCACGTACGACAGCCCACCACCCACCAACAGCACCGCGACCACCGCCCAGGCGCGGCCGGCGAAAGTGGGCCGGCGCGTCAGGCGCGCCCAGGCAGCGGGGAGAGCGCTCCCCAGTGCCAGGGCCAGGAGCGCCCAGGCCTGGATGTAGAACTTGAATAGGGTGTTCATGCGCCGCCAGTCGCCGCCATCCAGAAAGTCGCGCAGGTAGACGATCTCGACGGCCAGCAGAATCCCCAGGCCCGCGGCCAGCAGCGCCCGCCGGGCTACCTCCGCGGGGCCGTCGGCGGTGGCCAGCAGCCCCAGCGCCCCGCCCAGCAGGAGGGTGAGCAGCGCGACGAGCGCCTCCCCGGCCACGAACAGGCCGGCCGCCGCGACGATCCCGCCCGCCACGGCCAGCAGCCCGAGCAGGCCCCAGGCCAGCCGTCCACGGTTGCAGGCCCGCAGCCGCGCGAGCGTGCGGCGCACCCCGCGGCGAAGGGCCAGCCCTCGCAGGCGGCGCAGGGTGCCACCCCAGTCCCACAGCCCCAGCCCCAGGACCGTGCCGGCCAGGAACACCTGCGTGCCCCATACGGTGAGGAACGGGCCGAGCGGCGAACGCCGCCCCGCGCCGACCAGGCCCAGCCCCAGGCCGGCCGCCTGAAAGTGCGCATAGAAGGGCCCGTAGAGGAGCGCCGCCGCCAGCGCGGTCGCCACGGCCTGCAGCGCCCCCCGGGCCAACCCGCGATGGCCACCGTCGCGGCTTCCTCGCCAGAGGAAGGCTGCCGCCGCCAGCCCGGCGTAGGCGGGCAGGTCCCAGGTGTTCATGGGGCCCAGCGCGCCGAGGGCCACCACCAGGAGCGCCCAGCGGCCCACCTGGACGGGCCTGGCCGGCCGCTCATCGCGCAGCCAGATCCACAATAGCCCAAGCACCGCCAGCGTGAAGGGAATGGCAATCATGTGCGGGTGCAGATCTGCAAAGAGGTAGCTGAAGAACGGGAACTCGTTGATCGTCTCCGGGATGACCCGCGTGGCGCGGTACCAGTAGTCCAGTGGCGGCAGCGCCGCCTCCCCGCGCACCAGGCGGAGCAGGCCGGCGCCCACGGCGCGCCACGCGCCCCAGGGCACCTGCTCGAGGGCCTGCGGCGCGGCCCCACCCGCCTGCGCCAGGCCATCGAGGAGCTGCACCGGCGTGGTGAGGTTGCCCATCACCGCCAGGAGCGCGGCGCTGGCCGCCCCCGCCCACGCGCGCAACCGCCCTCCTGCCCCCAGGTCGGCCAGATGGTACCCCAGCGAGTAGGCCTGCGTCACCGTCAGGGCGAACAGGGTCGGCACGGCGAGGTTAAAGCCCACCTCGGGACGCACCCCGCTCAGGCGCACGAGGAAGGCCATCAGATACTGGCCATAGTAGTAGTAGTTGATCGTCCCGCCGGCCAGGTAAGGATCGTAGGGCGGCATGTGCGCCGACTTGAGCACGGCGTTCAGGAAGGCCATCTCCATCGGCTTTTCGCCGCCGAACCAG
>JAAZBY010000498.1 GCA_012513595.1 Chloroflexota bacterium | reverse complement strand
CAGGAGTCCTTTGAGAAGAACCGCCATCTGCCCTTCGACGCCGCCGGCGTCGACGCGATGGTCCTCTCGCATGCCCACATCGACCACAGCGGGAACATCCCCAACCTGGTGCGCTCGGGCTTTCGCGGGAACATCCACTGCACCTTTGCCACCCGGGACCTCTGCTCCTACATGCTGCGGGATTCGGCGCACATCATGGAGTCGGACGCTGCCTACCTGAACAAGCGCCGCCGGCGCGAGCGCCAGCCCCTGGTGGAGCCGATCTATGGCATTACGGAGGCCACAGAAAGCCTGCGTTACTTTACCAGTATGGACTATGAGAGGCAGGCCCTGGTGGCCGACGGCGTGCGCCTCTCCTTCTACGACGCCGGCCATATCCTCGGCTCGGCGCTCACGGCGCTCGACGTCACCGAGAACGGCCGTACCGTCCGCCTCCTCTACACCGGGGACCTGGGCCGCCGCGACCTGCCGATCCTGCGCGATCCGCAGCGCGTGCCTGACGTCGACTATCTCATTATTGAGAGCACCTACGGCGGTCGCCAGCACGGCACCCTCCAGGATGCCGAACGGCAGCTCCAGCGCGTCGTGAACGAGACCTTTGAGCGGGGCGGTAAGCTGATCATCCCGGCCTTCTCCGTCGGGCGTACCCAGGAGATCGTGTACGCCCTCCACCGCCTGACGGTGGCCGGAGAGGTGCCGTCGATGCCCATCTATGTCGACTCACCCCTCTCGACCAACGCCACCGAGGTCTTTCGCCTGCACCCCGAGTACTATGACGCCGAGACCTATGACTTTATGCTCAAGTACAAGGATCCTTTCGGCTTTAGCAGGCTGCGCTACCTCCGCCACGTGGAAGACAGCAAGGCCCTGAACGAGAGCAAGGGTCCCATGGTCATCATCAGTGCCTCGGGGATGTGTGAATCGGGCCGCATCCTGCACCACCTGAAGAACAGCATCGAGGACCCCCGGCACACGATCCTTTTCGTCTCCTTCCAGGCTGAGCACACCCTCGGCCGGCGCATCCGCGATGGCGCTGAGGAGGTGGCCATTCTGGGAGGGCGTTACAAAGACCGGGCCAGGGTGGAGGTCATCGACGGCTACAGCGCCCACGCCGACCACGCCGAGCTCCTCTCCTATGTCGGGAGCCTGGGGCCGGGGAGGCTACGCAAGGCCTTCGTGGTACACGGGGAGAGCGAGGCGTCGCTGGCCGTCCAGAAGGGGCTGCAGGAGTTGGGTGTTCGGGAGGTGGTGATCCCCGTTACTGGGGAAAGCGTGGCGCTCTAGCGGACCGCGGTCAATCGTCTGGCTTCATCGCGTACCACCAAGCATATGCCTGCGAGGATGTCTGGTGACGAGTGGCTGTTCAGCCGAGACGCATGAGGAGGCTCTCATGACCAAGGTGATCGACATCGAGGGGATCGGGCCCACGTACGCCGCCAAGCTGAAGGAGGCGGGCGTCAAGACGGTGGAGGGGCTGCTCAAGGTGGCGGCCACCCGTGCCGGGCGCAAGGCCCTGGCGGAAAAGTCCGGCATCCGTGAGGAGAGCATCCTCGAGTGGGCCAACCGCGCCGATCTGTTCCGCATCAAGGGCGTGGGGGAAGAGTATTCGGACCTGCTGGAGAATGCCGGCGTCGACACCGTGCCCGAACTGGCCCGCCGCAAGGCCGAGTCACTGTACAGCAAGCTGATCGAGGTGAACAAGGCCAAGCGCCTTGTGCGCCAGGCGCCCTCGCAATCGCAGGTGACCAGCTGGATCGAGCAGGCCAAGACCTTGCCGCGCGTCATCGAGTACTGAGCCGGGAGTTCCCGCCGGAGACGTCTTCGGCGAGGCAGGGCTGAGGTCCACGGTAACATAAAACACCGCCCCCGGGGCGTCCCGCTGCTGCTGCGGCACGGGATGTCCGGGGGCGTGTGCGTTCGGAGCTGGGCACGGAGCGGCCGGGCGCGCCGGGCTTACCGGCGAGGCCGCTCCTCCGCGGTGCCCAGGCCGTATTCGGCAATGTACTCCCAGGGGCCGTTGGGGACCTGCTCCACCAGCCGCACGCGCTCCACGGGGAAGGTGACGTCGACCCGCCGCGCGCTCCCCAGGCGCAGAAACTCTTCCAGATCGGCGTCGGACATGCGCAGCCCCAGGGTCACGTGGGGCCTATAGTTCTCGACCGTCCACAGCCGCAGCTGTTCGCTCTCCGGCACGATCATGGCGCCTGCTGCCCGCAGCAGACGCCTGTGAAGGGCCACCACAGGTTCCGGCTCGGCCACACCCAGGTACACGGCGTTGTCGTTCTCTTCGCGAAAGACCCCCAGCCGGGAGAGCTGCACCGCAAAGGGCCGGGTCTGCCGGCAGGCGCGCGCGATGGCGGGGAGGTGTGGCGACGCAACGCCCTGCGCCAGGAGGTAGGGCCCCACGAGGGTGAGGTGATAACCCATCGCTGGCTTGGTAGCGCCGATCACCGACAGGAAAGCGTCCTCCAGGCGCACTTCTGCCTCGCGCGGCAGGCGGATGATGAGCGCGTAGCGTGGCCGAATCTCTGTCTGCATCACGCGGGGCATCTCCCCTCTCTCCCATCGGTGGTGCTGGGGGCCATTCTAGGTGCCCGGGTTCGCCTCGTCGAGTGGTTGCCCCGTCGTCTGGGAGGGGCGATGGTCTGCAAAGGGGCCGCGCCCCTCGGCCACCCAGGCGAGGAGCGTCTCCACGGCGCGTTCTGCCTGTGCCCGTTCCTCAGCCGACAGGGGCAGCGCCGCGTACTCGTCCTCATCAAGCAGGTGGTGGCTGCCGTCGGGCAGCACCAGCAGGTCCAGGGCCAGATCACGCCAGTGGATGCGCCAACCGGCCGCGCCTTGCGCAACCTGGGCGGGATAGGTGATGTTGCAGTACCAGCCCTTGAGGCGCCCGGCGCCGTCCGCGATCTGGAACACGTTGAACCAGCGCGCCCGGTAGTAGTGCTCGGTGAACACGTCCCCCGGCTCCAGGAGAAAAGCCCCCAGGTCGTGGGTATGCGGCAGGCTCCACGGGCAGCGGGCCACGGCCAACTCCTCATCGTGACGGATGAGGGTGCCACGGTAGCGGATGACGGGCTGGCCGGCGTGGTTCTCTTTGACAACCTCAACCTCTGGCGGCACGTGAGAGCTCTCCTGTGTTACAGGCCCAGCGCCTCGAACAGGGCGGCGCGGCAGGCGGCAAACCGCGGATCAGAGGTCGTCTCGCGGCCGCGCGGGCGAGGCAGGTCGATGGCGATCTCCGCCACGACCGTGGCGGGGCGCGGCGAGAGGACGTAGACCCGGTCGGACATGTAGATGGCCTCCTCGATGTCGTGGGTCACAAAGAGGACCGTCTGCCGGAACTCGCTCCACACATCGAGCAGCCAGCCGCGCAGCTGCAGGCGGGTCAGGGCGTCGAGGGCGCCCAGCGGCTCGTCGAGCAGGATGACCTCCTGCCGGCAGAGGAAGGTGCGCAGCAGCGCGGCGCGCTGGCGCATGCCGCCCGAGAGCGTGGCGGGATAGTTGTCCTCAAACCCGGCCAGGCCAAAGTGCGCCAGCGCCTCACGGGCCTCGCGGCGGGCCAGCGCCAGGTCACGGCCGGCGATCTCGGGGCCCAGGAGGACGTTATCCAGCACACTGCGCCAGGGCAAGAGCAGGTCGCGCTGCGGCATATACCCCACGCGGCCGAGCAGTGCCCGGTCAGAGGCGGGCCGCCCGTGAAAGAGCACCTCTCCCTGCTCGGCGCGCAACAGGCCGCAGAGGATGTTCAGCAGCGTGCTCTTGCCCGAACCGCTGGGGCCGATCAGGGTGACGAACTCGCCGGCGCGGGCCTCCAAAGAGATTCCCTGGAGGGCCTGCGTGATGCGGCCATCGACGCGGAAGGCCTTGTACAGGTCTCGCGCGGCGATGACCGCCCCGGGCGTGGCGCTGTCACTCATCCGGCTACTCGGGCAGGTATTCGTTGGTGAAGGCCTGCGAGGCGTCCACCGGCTGGTCGATGAGGCCGTTCTCGTACAGCCAACGGGAGAAATCCTCCCACACCTTCGCGTCCTGGGCTCCCCAGGCCGCGGCATCATCCTGGTAGCGGGGGCTGAGCCACTCCTGGCTGGCCCGCACCAGGGCCGGGTCGGTCTCTGGCGTGTACTTGAGCAGGATCTCTGCCGATTCGGCCGGGTTGGCGATGGCGTACTCGTAGCCGCGGCGCGTGGCCTGCAGGAAGCGCCGCGTCAGGTCGGGCTGCTCCGCGAGGGTCTTTTCCCCGGCGATCACGATCGGAGTGTAATAGTCGGGCACGCAGGAGGGGTAGAGGGGCACCGTGGCCAGCTCGACCTCCTTGAGCCGCGCCTGCTCGCCGTCCCAGCCGAGGAAGATCCAGGCCAGGTCCACGCGGCCGGCCAGCAGGGCGGGGAAGGCGTCAAACCCCACGTCGACGAACTCGACGGTCGAGGCGTCGGCCCCCTCGCACTCCATGAGGCCCTCGAGGATGGGGCGCTCGATGGGCAGCGCGTAGGAGGCGTAGGTCTTGCCGGCAAAGTCGGCGGCCGTCTTGATGCCCGAGGAGGCCAGGGCCGCGAACGCCGAGGAGTTGTGCTGGATGATCGCGGCGATGGAGACCACGGGAATCCCATCGGCGCGGGCGATGGTGAGCTCTTCCTGGAAAGAGACGCCAAAGGCCGTGTTGCCGGCGCCCACCTGCTTCAGCGCCGCCGACGGATCGGAGGGGGTCTGGATGGTCAGGTCAATCCCCTGCTCGGCGTACCAGCCCTTGTCCAGGGCGACGTAAAAGCCGGTGTGGTTCGTATTGGGCACCCAGTCGAGCGACAGGACCGCCTTGTCGGCGGCCGCTTCGGGGGCTGAGGTTGGGGTGACGCAGCTGCTCAGGCTCATGATCACGACGGCGAGCAGGGCGCCGGCGATGGCTACCAGGCGAAAAGTGCGGTGTGCAATCATTGTTCCTCCTATGGCCGGCCCGCTAGACCTCTTCCCACCGCTCTTGGCGTGCGGCGGTGTAGTACCAGGGCAGGGCCAGCCGCTCGATGACGGCGACCAGGCCGAACAGGGCGATGCTGATCAGCGACGTGATGGCGATGCTGGCGAACACCCAGTCGGTGCGGAAAGAGTTGGTGGCGCGCAGCATGAACACACCCAGCCCCTGCGAGGCCCCCACCCATTCCCCGAGAATGGCCCCCACCACGCTGTAGGTGAT
>JAAZBY010000497.1 GCA_012513595.1 Chloroflexota bacterium | reverse complement strand
TTCTCGGCGTGTTCTGTGGCAATCCGGAGGACGTCTTCGGTGATCGATAGCTCATGCATCCTGGTTATTGTACTCCGGGAGGGGCGCCCCGGCGACTCGGGCGGGGACGGAGCAGCGCCGGGCAGCGAGAGTGCCGCCCGGCGCTGCTGCAGAAGGTATGAGAGGGAGACTACTTGGCGGCGGCTGCCTGATCGTCGCGCAGGTAGACCCACCAGTAGATGGCACCGACGAGCACGCCCCCGCCGATGATATTGCCGATGGTGACCGGCAGGAGGTTGGAGAACAGGAACTGGCCAATGCTCACGTTGGCGCCGTTCAGCATCCCCAGCGGGATGAAGAACATGTTGGCGATCGAGTGCTCCATCCCCATGGCCACAAAGGTCATGATCGGGAACCAGATGGCCAGGATCTTGCCGGCGATGTCCTCGGCGCCGATGGCCATCCACACAGCCAGGACCACCAGCCAGTTGCAGCCCACCCCGCGCAGAATGGCCTGTATCCAGGTCAGCGACACCTTGGCCTCGGCGATGGCCGCAGACGCCTTGCCCAGGTCGCCACCCTGCACCAGCCCCGTCCAGTAAGACAGCGCCAGGGCCACAAAGAGCGAGCCGATAAAGTTGCCAAGATACACGAACACCCAGTTGCGCAGCAGGGCCATCCAGGCAACCTTGCCTGACAGGCAGCCGATCGGAAGGAGCCCGGAGTTGCCGGTGAACAACTCGGCCCCCGCGATGATGACGGCCATCAGGCCCACAGGGAAGACTGCGCCGAAGAGGAACTTGGCCAGGCCGGGGTTGGTCGCGCCCAGCTCCGGGCTCCCCTTGCCGACAATGATGGCGAGCAGCCCACCCAAGGCGATGAACGCGCCGGCCAGGAAGCCGAGCACCAGCTGCTTCGAACTGGACAGGCCGGCCTTGGCGCAGGCAGCGGTGCAAGCGGCCTCAGCGATCTGTTTCGGAGTCTTGTAAGCCATGTTCCCCCCTCCGGGAGCAAGTGATCATGCGGATCCGAGTGCCTGGCCTGACACTGACGGCCACGGCAGAGTTGCTGACCTTACCGTACGGACGTTTCAGAGACCGGATCGTAGCGTAGCCACCCCCTTTATACCGGCGAGGGGGCGAGCACTACCGCTCGGCCCCCCGCAACCAGATCAACTCGGTTCCACCCGCACCGCGCACACCTTGTACTCTGGGATCTTGGCGATGGGATCCAGAGCAGCGATGGTCAGCAGGTTGGCCGCAGCCTCGTGAAAGTGGAAGGTCATAAAGATCACGCCCGGGTCGGGCCGATCGACCACTTCTGCGCGGGCCTTGACGCTGCCGCGCCGCGAGCTGACTGTGATCATGTCGCCGTCCCGCACCTTGAGCGCCCGGGCGTCGATCGGGTTGATCTCCACCAGGGGCTCCGGGTAGATCTCCTCCAGCCCGGGGGAACGGCGCGACATGGTGCCGCCGTGCCAGTGGTACAGTACGCGGCCCGTAGTCAGGATCAGCGGGTACTCGGCATCGGGGCTCTCGGCCGGCGGCAGCCACTCGACCGGGCTGAACAGCCCCAACCCCCGCGAGAACTTGGCCTTGTGCAGGTACTGGGTGCTCGGGTGCGTGGCGTCGGGGCAGGGCCACTGTAGGCTCTGCTTCTCCAGGCGGGCGTGGCTGATCCCGGCGTAGCTCGGCGTGAGCGCTGCCAGTTCGGCCATGATCTGCTCGGGGCTCTCATAGCTCCATCCGGCGTAGGGGCCTTCCTGGCCGGTGAGGCCCAGCCTGGCCTGCAGGCGGCGCCCCAGGTCGGCCAGCACTTCCCAGTCCGGACGGGCCTGCCCGGGGGGATCGACCGCCTTGCGCACCCGCTGGACGCGCCGCTCGGTGCTCGTAAAGGTGCCGTCCTTTTCTGAGAAGGCCGCACCAGGGAGGACGACGTCGGCGTAGATGGTCGTCTCACTGGGCAGGATCTCCTGCACGACCATGAACTCCATGTGCTCCATGGCGTGGCGCGCATGGTTGGCGTCGGGGTCGGTCATGGCGGGGTTTTCACCCAGGACGAACAGGCCGCGCACCTCGTCGCGGTCGATGGCGTTCATGATCTCCACGACCGTCAGGCCGACCTGCTTGCCACCCGTCTTGCCCCAGGCGGCCTGGAACTTGGCCTGGGCGGCGTCATCCACCACCCGCTGGTAGCCGGGGTAGTAGTTCACCAGGCAGCCGGTGTCACAGGCGCCCTGCACGTTGTTCTGCCCGCGGAGTGGGTTCACCCCGCCGCCCGGCACGCCCATGTTGCCCAGCAGCATCTGCAGGTTGGCGCACGAGAGCACGTTCTGGTGCCCGGTGGTGTGCTGGGTGATCCCCATGGCATAGATGAGGGCTCCCGGGCGGTTGGCGGCCAACAGGCGCGCGGCCTCGCGGATGCCCTCGGCGGGCACACCGGTGATCTCTGCGGCGCGCTCCGGCGTGTAGGTGCTCACCACGGCCCACAGGGCGTCAAAGCCCTCGGTGCGCGTCTCCACATACTCCTTGTCGTACAGCCCCTCGCTGATCAGCGCGTTCATGATGCCGTTCAGCAGGGCAATGTCCGTCCCAGGGCGCTGCCGCAGGTGCAAGGTGGCGAAATCGGTCAGCGGGATGCGCCGTGGGTCGGCCACGATCAGCTTGGCGCCCCGCTGCCGCACGGCCTGCCGCAGGCGCATGCCGATGACGGGGTGGTTCTCCGTCGTGTTGGAGCCGATCACAAAGTACGCCTGGGCCTCCTGCGCTACATCGTCGATCGAGTTGGTCATCGCGCCCGAGCCAAATGCTGTGACCAGACCGGTCACCGTAGAGGAGTGTCAAAGCCGCGCACAGTGATCGACGTTGTTGGTGCCGACCACCGCGCGGCTCAGCTTCTGGACGAGATAGTTCTCCTCGTTGGTACACTTGGACGAGCTGAGGAAGGCCAGCGCATCGGGCCCGCTCTCCCGCACGATCTGGGCGAACTTGTCGGCGATCAGGTCCAGGGCTTCATCCCAGGTGGCCTCGACGAGCTCGCCGTCCTTACGGATCAGCGGCGTTGTGAGCCGCTCGGCGCTCTCGACATAGTCCCAGCCAAAGCGCCCCTTCACGCAGGTAACGCCGTGGTTGGCCGGCCCGCCCCAGTTGGAGGCCACCTTGGCGATCCTTCCATCGTGTACGTGCAGGTCGAGCGTACAGCCCACCCCGCAGTAGGGGCAGATGGTGGAGACCTTCTTGGTCTGCCAGGCGCGGCCGCGCCCGGCGGCCTGCTTGGGCACCAGCGCCCCGGTGGGGCAGACGGCCACGCACATGCCGCAGAACTCGCAGGGCGAGTCTTCCAGGCCGGAGTCATAGGCGGCGCCGACCTTGCTGTCAAAGCCGCGGTTGATCAGGCCAATGGCCTCGACGCCGTTGATCTCCTGGCAGGCCCGCACGCAGCGGCGGCACAGGATGCACTTGTTGTAGTCGCGGACGATGAAGGGGTTGGCGTTGTCCAGAGGCCAATCGTGCTGGACTCCGGGGAAGCGGGTCTGTTGCACGCCATACTCGTAGGCCAGGTCCTGCAGCTCACAGCTGCCGCCCGATTCGCAAGTCATGCAATCGAGGGGATGGTCCGACAAGAGCAGCTCGAGCACGAAGCGCCGCGCGCTGACCACGTTCGGGGAGGCCGTGTGCACCACCATCCCGGCGGACACCGGGAAGGTGCAGGCCGGCTGCAGCACGCGTTGCTTCTCTACCTCCACGAGGCACATGCGGCAGGCCCCGATCGGCTGGAGGGCTGGATGGTGACAGAGTGTGGGGATCTTGACGCCCGCTGCCTCGGCGGCCTGGAGAATGGTGCTCCCCTGCGGTACCGAGACCTGGCATCCATCGATGGTGACCAGAACATCCGGCATCAGACGTCCTCCTGCGCCGTCAAGACGGCACCTGTGTGGAAGCGAAGGACCGGACTCATTCCCTCGCCCCTGTTTGCGGTCAGGCCACAACGGCCCAGGCCAAAGCCTCGAAGGGTTCGCGGCATTGGCCGATCGAGAGCGCCAAAACCCTAACGCATTGTACCCTGCACATCGTGGGCCGCAACAGGTGCCCAAGCCACACTGTGGATCACCCGTGCGACCCACGACTCAGAACACGGACCCCGAGAGGCGGAGGGGGGAACTCCCGGCAGGTCCCCGGGCGCGCTGCCCTCCCCCGCCGATCTGCCCCACGCGGCGCCTATTCGAGATCGCACCGCAGGCAGCGCCGGCACTCCTCGCGGCAGACTGCCTCGGGGAAGCCCAGCTCGACCTCTCGCCAGTTGTTCCTGCGGACGGACGGTTCCTGGACGGGCATCTCCCCGCGGACGGCCGTGGCATAGTCCTCCATGGACCAGGCCAGAGGAGCGCTCCCGTACTCCTTCCACTCCACGGGGACGTTGGCCTTGGCGCCCGTCAGGTACTTGTGGATGCTCTCGGCGGCCCGGTTGCCCTGGGCGACCGCCTCCACAACCGTCGCGGGCCCCAGCACCGCGTCTCCGGCGGCGAAAACGCCGGCGCGCGTGGTGGCCAGGTTGCCCTCCACCTGGACGGTGGTGTTGCGGTTAAAGGCCACGCCAGAGTCTCCCACGCAGGCGGTGTCGGTGCTCTGGCCGATCGCCTGGATGACCACATCCACCGGCAGGACGAACTCGGAGCCCTCGATCGGGTTGGGCCGCCGTCGGGCGCTCTCGTCAAAGTCACCCAGCTCCTGGCGGATGAGCTCCAGCCCCTCGACCCGGCCATTGCCGACGATGGCCGTCGGGTTGACCAGGGTGTGGATGATGAGCCCTTCCTCCTCGGCCTCGGCGATCTCCAGGAGCTGCGCGGGCATGTCGCGGCGGGTGCGCCGGTAGACGATGTTTACCTCCCGCGCGCCAAGGCGCATGGACGTGCGCGCGGCGTCGATGGCGGTGTTGCCGCCGCCTACCACAGCGACGCGCTTGCCGGCCAGGTCAGGGGCATCGTGCAGGGCCACGCGCTGCAGGAACTCGGTGCCGCCCCACACACCTTCCTTGTCTTCGCCGGGGATGCGCATGGCTCGGCTGTTCTGGGCACCCAGCGCCAACAGCACGGCGCTGAATCCCTCGCTGTCGAGGAGCGAGCCGACAGTCACGTCGCGGCCCAACCTGGAGTTCAGGACGATCTCTACGCCGGCCCGCCTGATGGCGTCGATCTCGGCGTTCATCGTCTCGCGGGGCAGGCGGTATTCGGGGATGCCCACAGCCATCATACCGCCGGCGACGGGCAGGGCCTCATGAACCGTTACCCCGTAGCCCATCTGGGCCAGGCGCAGCGCCGCCGTCAGGCCGGCGGGCCCAGAGCCAATGACAGCCACCTTCTTGCCCCGTTTGGGGCCGGTTGCCTCCGGCGTCCAGGGATGATCGGCTTCCTGGTCGGCCATGAAGCGCTTGACCTGGCGGATGGCGATGGACTGGTCGAGGTCGCCGCGGCGGCAGCGCTGCTCGCAGAAGGCCGGGCAAACGCGCCCGCAGATCGACGGGAAGGGATTGCGCTGCCGATGGACGTGCAACGCCTCGGCATAGTCGCCCTCCGCGACGTGCGACAGGTAGGTGGGCACGTCGACGCCGGCCGGGCAGGCGTTCACGCATGGGGAGCGGACCAGGTCCTTGCAGGCGCCGGCCGGGCAGCGCTTGTCAACGATGTGGGCCAGGAACTCCTCGCGGAAGTAGCGCAGCGTGCTCATCACCGGGCCGGGCGTCAGCTGCCCCAGGGCGCACAGCGAGCCCTCCGACATGCCCTTGGCGATCTGCTCGATCGTGTCGAGGTCGGCCAGGGTGCCCTCGCCGCGGGTGATGCGGTTGAGCACCTCCAGCATGCGGCGGCCCCCGACGCGGCAGGGCACGCATTTGCCGCACGATTCCGCTGTGGCGAAGGTCAGGAAGAACTTGCTGAACTCCACCATGCAGGTGTCTTCGTCGACGACGATCATGCCGCCGGAGCCCA
>JAAZBY010000496.1 GCA_012513595.1 Chloroflexota bacterium | reverse complement strand
CGTAGTCGGGTTGGGAGGCGGTCATGGAAAGGATGACGACATCCACCGTGAGCCCCTGCACCCGCTCAACCGTGTCCACCACCAGCTCGCCGGGCAACGCGCCGAGGCGCCGGTCCAGGATCCGTCGGACTAGAGCGACCTGGCGCCGGAACGGGGCTACCACCGCGACCTGGCTCGGGGGAACTCCCCCGGTGAGACAGGCCTCCACAAGCTGGGCAGCGAGCACGGCCTCCGCCTCGTTAGCCTGCGTGGAGGAGCGGTCGTGCACCCGGGCCCATACCAGGGAGTGCCTGGGGTCCAGGGCCAGCGCGGCATCGGCGCCGGTGGCGTGAGCCTGTGGCTCCGGCCCAAGCCTGCGACCGGAGGCCGAAGCGCTGGACTCGAAGCCAGCGTCGCCACGCCCGGCGTAGAAGGCGCGATTGACGCCATTGCAGAGCTCGTCGTTGAGCCGGTACGTGACGCGCAGCGGGAGTAGAGCTTGGGGCTGGGCGCGCCGTAGTTGTGCGAACACGGACAAAGCCCAGGGCTCCTCGGCGAGGTCGGCGGTGAACACGGGAGGCATTTGACGGTCGTCGCCGAAAAGCTGCACTGATCCCGCTCCGCACAGCCCGGCGCAGGCCCCTTGTGTGAGAGGAAGTTGGCCGGCCTCGTCGATGAGAAGCACGTTGGGCAGCACGCTGCCGCCGGGCGCCAGCATGAGCTGGTGCAGGGCGGCCATGTAGGTCATGCCGGCCACCGTGCCCTGGTCGCGACATGCCTTGTAGGCGGGCGTCACGCCTACGGCGTCTGCCAGGGACTCACGCCGCAGCGCATCCCCCACCTTCAGCACCTCGCGGGCGGGAAAGAGGGACTTGATGGTGCTCAGGGCTTTGTTGACGGCCTGGTGGGTGGGCGCGACGACAGCCACCCGTTTTCCCTGGCGCAGGAGCGCCTCGCAGGCGAACGCCAGCACCAGGGTCTTGCCAGTGCCGGGCGGGCCCTGCACGCCCAAGAGCGGCGGGGCTCCGGCACAGGCCGCCACCACGGCCATCTGTGATTCGTCTAGCGCCTGGCCAGACTCCTGCATAAGGGCCCGGCAGAGAGCGCGCCCGGCGCTGTCATCGCCGGTGGGGGCGGCCACCGCCATCTCCCCCATCACGCGCCGGAAGAAAGTCCATCCCGGCGCTCCAGGAGTGAGCTTCTGCAGGACGGAGCGAACGGACCCCAGGAGATCGATGCGCTCCTCCACGGCCACCCAGGGACCGACGGGCAAGGAGTCGCTCGCGTTCGGGACCTGCAAGACACAGCGACGACCGGCATGCGAAAGCTCGGCCAGGGTGCCGCGAAGGCGGGCCGGGCCGCACTGGAGCACTAGCCGGTCGCCCTCGCGGAAGCGAGAAGGGTTGTCCGGGCACTCCAGCGTTACTGTGCCCCGGCCGCATGACACCACGCTCAGGTTGGCGATGGCCCGACCCAGCGAGAGTAGGGCCTCCAGGCTGAGGAAGTCGGCGACTTGCGCTTCGGCGGTGGCTGCGGCCGCCTCTTGCTCCACCAGTTCCAGCAGTACCCCTACGTCCGGCATGACGCCTGCCAGACCCAATGGGAGACGGACTTGATAGCCTGCACCCGTTGCGGTGCGCTGAGCGTCTGCATGGGGTCGGTCCCGGCCCCGGCGCCGGAAGCCACAGAGGCCAGGTCAAGCCCCATCAGGGGACTGTGGACGAACTGTTCCACCACCCAGAGAAGGTCGACGAGGTGGGAGCGGGGGACGGCGGAGCGACCACCCATCACGTCCAGTAGCCCCTGCACGTCGGTGGCGCCGTACAGGGCAAGACGGTGATCACGCACCAGAGAGGCCAGCTCGGAGCGCACGATCTCGTGCGCTCGGTTCTCCAGGCGCACCGACTGCAGGCCCCAGCCGGCGTCAAAGTGGAGGGCGCGGGGGGTGAGCTCGTCGCCGGCGCGGCGCTCCTCGGCCAGATAGGGGAACTCCAGGCTGACGGGAACCAGGTCGCCCAGCCGATCGGCCTGCAGTGGGTGCACTAGGGGCGGCAGGCCCTCCTGCAGCAGGCGTACGGACCGCAAGGCTCGGTGACTCTCGACGTCTTTGAGCCCGGCGGCGGCGAGAGCGTCGGGCGAAGCGCCGGGCAGGGTACGCCAGGTGTCAAACCCGGCGGCATGAAGCTCGCCGACACCGTAGCGCCCCAGGCCAGGCACCAAGGATAGGTGACCCTGGGACACGAGGCGCGGCATGCACAGGCCGCGCCAGTGGCAACTGGCACAGGCAGGCTGCAGGTGCGGGCCCGGCTCGGGGTCGGCCTGCCGGCGCAGGCGCAGAAGCCTCTCTCGCACGGCGGAGTAGTCGGCTCGAGTTGAGGCCAGGCTGACTTCCTGCCGCGACCCGTCGCCCAGGAGGAAGAACGCCAGCCGGGCCGGGTCGGCCCCCTCCCCCAGCAGGTCAGTATACCAGGTGGCCTGGAAGACGTGGGCAGTGTGTAGGACGGCGGATCGCTTTATCTCACCTACCCGATAGCGGTGGCCTGACGAGCCGGCAGAATCGTCACCAACCAGCTCCAGCACGTCGACGACGCCCACCCCGTCCGCGCACGCCAGGTACCCCTGCAGGATGGTCGGGGCGCCCTGGCGCACGGCGTCAAGGGTGAGGCGGACGCGCTCGGCGCGGGGAGCCTGCTCCGGGATACGGAGGGCTCGGGGGTAGAGCGCGCGGTACACGGCCCGCTCGTGAGCCAGGCCCTCCGCCTGAAGGGCCCGCAGGTAGGGCGGGTCGGGCACCTGCAGGCGGCGGTCGGCGTGATAGTGCAGCCAGGCCTTCTGCGGGCACGTGAGCCAGTCGCTGAAGTGGTGACCGCTGGTGGGAGCGGGCAACGGCGCAGTCCCTCCTAGAGCCTCCCGGATAGCAGGCCCTCGACGTGCTCGCGGGTCTCCCGGTCCTCAAACCACACGTAGGCGCCGGCCAGGGCCCGGCTCAACAGCACCCGGTAGCCACGGGCGATCTGACGCACCAAATCCTCGGTGGCGACGCCAGGCTCCGAGCGCTTGGTCTCTTTCTTGGCCCGGCCCAGGGTCAGACGCAGGGCGCTCTCGTAAACCGCCGACGTGTCCACCGTCCAGCGACCATCGCGCCACAGCAAGTCTCGCAGCCAGAGCACGCCGACGTAGTCGTAGTCGAAGCCACGGACGACGTAGGGGCAGCCCACCTCGGAGAGCGGGTCGTCGTGCATTCGGGAGTCGGGAGGCGCCTGCACGAAGAGCTCGTAATCCGCGTCGGGCGCGAAGTTCCATATGCGCGACCAGCGGAGCGTCTTGCCGTCCCGCCGATAGGGGATGTGGAAATCCATCTTGTCGGGCGGGAGGTCGTGGGGGCGCATCTCGTCCTTCGTGACCCACGGCCGGCCGTAGGAGGCCAAGAGGCG
>JAAZBY010000495.1 GCA_012513595.1 Chloroflexota bacterium | reverse complement strand
TGACCGCGTGAGCGCTGACGCCATCGCCGATCCGCCCTGGCGGCAGGCCAGGGCTGTTTGAAAGTCCGGTTCTGGCACCCCTTCAGGGTGCGTGGTGTGTGGGTTCGCGGTTCCGGGGGTCGAGCTGCGCGCGACCCCCGGCTACGATCTGGCACCCCTTCAGGGTGACCATGTGAGCGCCGACGCGATCTTCAAACAGCCCTGGCGGCAGGCCGGCCCGAGTTGCAGGGCGGTCCGGGCGGGGCCATGGTAGTGGGTCATCCACGCGGCAATGTGCCCCGTGGATGACCCAGGCCAGGAGTTGCCGTCATGGTACTCTCACGCACAGTCCTCTTCTACGCCGCACCGCCGGTGATCCTCGGGACGCTGGTGGCCATCTACCAGATCTGGTTCGCCGGCGAGCCTGCCGCGCCGCCCGCGGAGCCGCCCGCGGTGCCGAGTGCGGTAGCGCCGTCGCCGCTGGCGCCTTTCGGCGAGGCAGCGCCAGCGACGGCGCCGTCGACGGCGCCGGCCGCGGCGGCCGGCGGCCTCGCGCCGGCGCCGGACCGGACCGCACCCCCGGCCGAGACGCCGGCGGGGCCGGTCCAAGACCTGGCCCAGGCGGCGCGCCGCCTCCGCGACCTGGCAGGAAGCCTCTACAGCGCCTTCCCGGAGGTCGCAGCATGGGCCGCCGATCCGAAAATCCTGACCCGTCTGGTCGCCGCCGCCGACAACGTGGCGCAGGGCCAGAGCCCCCGCTGGCATCTGTCGTTCCTGGCGCCATCGCGACCCTTCTCGGCGACCCAGACCGCAGCCGGGTGGGTCATGGCACCGGAGTCCTGCAGCCGTTACGACCGCGCTGTCGAGATCGCCTGCAGCGGCTCGGCGGAGACCCTGGCCGGGGCCTTCCGGCAGCTCGAGCCGGCGCTCGATCTGGCCTACCGCGGCCTGGGCTATGGCGAGGGCTCCTGCCGCGAGGTCCTGGGCCGCGCCGCGGGCGAGCTGCTGCGGGTGCCGGTGCCCGCGGAGGCCATCCAGGTCGTCCCGGTTGGCCAGGGCTATGTCTATGCCGACCCGGTGCTGGAAGGCCAGAGCGAGGCCGGAAAGCACCTCCTGCGTCTGGGTCCGGCGAACGCCCGGCGGCTCCAGGAACGCCTGCGCGAGCTGGCCGCCGCGGCCGGCATCGCGGTGCCCGAGCCGTAGACCGCAGGGCGGCTGTCGCCAGCCGCCCCGGCGGGCGCCGCGGGCGGCGTCCGTGGCCGCGCCCGGCTCGCGCGACCGGCTCGGCCCGAGGCAGGCCCGAGGCCCGCCCCTCGAGGCCCCCGACTCCCGACGCCCGACGCCCGACCCGCGGGAAGGCAAACGCCCAACGCTGAGCCCGCTCTGTAGAATCGTCCTCGTCCTCAGCGCAGCGGTCCTCGTCCTCGCACTCGACAGAGTCTGAGCTCAAAGTCGACGACGAGGGATGACGACGAGGACGAGTACGATACGCAATAAGCCTTTCTAGAGTCGATTCAACGCTGA
>JAAZBY010000052.1 GCA_012513595.1 Chloroflexota bacterium | reverse complement strand
CGACTCGATCGGGCCCGGCGGCATTCTGCGCGCCTTTCGGCACATCCCCGTCCTGGCGGCCCTGGCCGACGACGTCCGGGAGGTGTCGCCCGATGCCTGGGTGTTCAACTACTCCAACCCGCTCTCCTCGATCCTGACGGCCATGCGCAGGCGGCAGCCGGAGGTAAAGAGCGTTGGCCTGTGCACCTGCGCCTCGATCCCGGCCAACGCCGCGACGCTGGCCCACTGGGCGGGCGTCTCGCCGGAGGAGGTGCTCGTTCCCGCGCTGAGCGGCGGGCTCAACCACTGCTCCTTCATGCTGGATGTACGCCTTGGCGACGGCTCCAGCGCCTTCCCGCGCATGCTCGAGCACCTGGACGAGCCCGTCACCCGCTGGGGGCTGGAGACCTACGGCGTGTTGCCCTATTGCTGGACCCACGTCACCGAGTTCTTCCCCGCCCTCACGCAGCTGGCCGAGCCGTACACCGGCCGGCTGCAGGGGCTGCAGATGGGCTACAGCATGCACGTCCACGAGATGGAGCATGAGCGGGAGCGGTCGCGGCGTTGGGAGCGCCTGGTGGAAGAGTGGGCTTCCGGCGAGGGCGCCGGCGTCTCGCTCGACGTGCTCCCCTCCGGCGAGGCCGTCCTGGTGGCCAACATCATCGAGGCGCTGATGGGGCACCGCAACGCCCTCTATGCCGTGAACGTTCCCAACCGCGGCGCCATCGACAACCTCCCGGCCGAGGCGATCGTCGAGGTCACCAGCGTCGTGGGCGGCTATGGCATCCGCCCGCTCAACGTCGGCCCCCTGCCGGAGCCGATCGCGGCGATGCTGCGCGCGCACGTCACCACCCAGCAGCTCACCGCCGAGGCCGCCCTCACCGGCGACTATCGCACCGCCCTGCAGGCCTTCATCAGTGACCCGCAGGTGCAGGCGCGCCTGGCGATGCCGCAGATCCGCGCCCTCCTGGACGAGATGCTGCAGGCCCACCGACGGCACCTGCCGCAGTTCGCCTGATCGCGCGCCGAAACAGAAGGAGCGAGGGAGACGGTTCTCCCTCGCTCCTTTTTTGTGCGCGCCGGCTGGGGGCTAGTGCGCGTGGTCCTCGTGCGGGTGTTCGTGGTCATGCGGATGGTCGTGGTCATGGTCATGCGGGTGGTCGTGCGGGTGGTCGTGATCGCCATGCGCATGCGCATCGGAATGCTCATGCGCATCGGAATGCTCATGCGGGTGAGGATGGTCGTGATCGCCATGCTCGTGGGCCTGGGGCGCGGTCGGCGCGCCGGGCACCCAGGGAGTATGGAGCGCCTCGCCCACCCATAGGCGGAGCATGTTGGCCCAGGGGAACTCTTTGGTGCCAAAGCCATAGCCCACGCGCCGCACGGTCATGGCCGGGCGCTCAAAGCTGGCCAGGGCGGCCAGAAGCGCCGCGCCGGTCGGCGTGACGAGCTCGCCCCGCGCCTCGGTCGGCACGGTCGGGGCGCCCACGGCGGCCAGCAGCTCCAGCGTGGCCGGCGCCGGCACCGGCAGCAGGCCGTGCTCGGTGCGTACTGTGCCGCTGCCCAGCGGCAAGGGCGAGCAGTACAGCGCCTCGATCCCCAACCGGTGCAGTCCCCAGCAAAAGCCGACCACGTCGATCAGCGAATCCACCGCGCCGATCTCATGAAAGTGAATCTCGTCGACGGTGGTGCCATGTACGGCGGCCTCGGCCTCGGCGATAGCGCGAAAGACCTGCAGGCTGCGCTCGGCCACCTCCGGCTCGAGCGCGGCCCGCTCCACCACGGCCGTCACCGCGGCGAGGTTGCGCGCCGGGCGGCCGGCGCCCTCGTCGACCACCGTGAACTTGGTGCCAGAGATGCCTCGCCGTACCTGCGGCTCGGCGACCAGGCGGTAGTCGCTGAGCTGCAACCGCGCCAGAGACTCCTCCAGCTCGGTGAGGGCAAGGCCCAGGTCCAGCAGGGCACCCACCAGCATGTCTCCGCTGGCGCCTGAGAACGTGTCCACGTAACCGATCATCTCGAAATGCTACTCCTGTCGTCTGTGTTGTTGGGCGGGAGCGCCGCGGCGTTCAGCCGCTGGCGGCCCTCTCAGCGAGGGCCAGGGCGCCCAGAACCCCGGCCCGCCCGCCCAACGCGGGCGGCACGATATAGTCGTCGATCCCGGCCGTCACCTGGGAGACCTGCAGGTAGCCGTTCAGCAGCCGCAGCACCTCGGCGCGCACCAGAGGAAAGAGGTGCTGTTGCTCCATCACGCCGCCCCCCATGATCACCCGCTGCGGCGATAGAGTCAGCATATAGCAGACCAGGCCGAAGGCCAGATAGTGCGCCTCCAGCGGCCAGGCCGGGTGGTCGGGAGGCAGAGTCTCGCCCCGCTGCCCCCAACGCGCCTCGATGGCCGGCCCGCTGGCCAGGCCCTCCAGGCAGTCGCCGTGGTAGGGGCAACAGCCGGGAAAGGGGTCGCTGGCCAAGTCGTGTGGGATGCGCAGGTGCCCCATCTCGGGGTGCATCAGCCCGTGGATCAGGCGGCCGTTGGCCATCCCCCCGCCGCCGATGCCCGTCCCCACGGTGAGGTACACAAAGGTATCCAGCCCCTGCGCCGCGCCCCAGCGCCACTCGCCGAGGGCGGCCACGTTCACGTCGGTGTCAAACCCCACCGGTACCGTGAGCGCTGCGGACACCCTCCCGACAAAGTCGGTCTGTGCCCAGCCTGCTTTGGGCGTCGTCGTGACGCGTCCGTAGGTCGGTGAAGAGGGGTTGGGGTCGATGGGCCCAAAGGAGGCGATGCCGACCCCCCGGAGCGCGCCCAGCGCACGATGCGCGCGGAAAAAGTCCACGGCGCGGCCGATCGACTCCTCCGGCGTGGTCGTCGGGAAGCGCGCCTCAGCGCGCAGGTCGCCGGGGCCGGAGCCGATGGCGCAGACGAACTTGGTCCCGCCGGCCTCGATGCCGCCGTACAGTGGCATAGCTATCTCTCCGTCTGTGCTTGCTGGGTATGAACAGTGTGCACCGCTTCAGCCCCGGCCCGGCTACAGCGATGGCCACTCCGGCTCGGCGGGCAGGCGCATCACCACGCCACTGTGCGCATCGACGGAGATCTCTTCGCCGTCTGCCAGAAGCGAGGTGGCGTTCTCCACGCCGAACACGGCCGGGACGTTGTACTCGCGCACCAGCGTGGCCGAATGGTCCAGCAGGCCCCCCGTCTCGGCGACGACCGCAGAGACGATGCCAAAGAGCGGGCTCAGCTCAAAGAGCGCCTCCGGGCACACCAGGATCTCCCCGGGCAGCACGTTGGTGGCCTCCCCGAGCGAGCGCACGATGTGCGCCGGGCCCCTGGCCGTGCCGCGCGACACTGCTTGCCCCACCAGCGCCCCGTGGGCCCGGGCGTCCGCACGGTCGCGCGAGGCGCCGTCGGGCAGGGCGGTGCTTTCCAGCGTCCGCGGGGGCGAGTAGCGCTGCCAGCGGCGGATCACGATGCGGCGTTCGCGGATGACCCGCTCCACGTAGGCCGGGTCGGAAACGCCGGCCAGCATGTCCTGTAGCTCGACGTTGCCGAGCAGCGCGGCATCCTCGACACGCTCGGCCAGGCCGCGGGCCACCATCCGGCGGCCGGCCTCCATCACCACGTCATGCTCGAGGAGCAGCCCCAGCAGGGCCGGCTCGTGACGGTCAAACGCCAAGGACTCGTACCGTCGCGCCACCTGGAGCACGTAGCGGTAGGCCAGGCGCTTCAGGCGGCCCAGCCTGCCAAGCACCCGGGACTCGAGCTCATCACGGCGCTGCAGCCTCCGGCCGTGCGCCGCCACCGGGGCATCGTCGGGCGGGCCCACGCAGCGCCGGTAGACGGCGCGCAGCGCCCCATCGTTTACGCGCAGGCGGATGATGTCGGTACCGTCTACCACCGGGTTGCCGCGCAGGTACTGGTGGCCGTGCTCGGCCAGGTGCGCGGCGTAAACGCCCTCGCGCGCCGCATCGTCCGCCGCGCCGGCCAAGGCCCTGTCGAGCGCCCTCTCGTCCCGCGAGCGCTGGTCGGCGCCGGTGTACAGGAGGTCGGTCACTTCGCCCGCATCGCCAACCCAGGCCTCGTGGAGCTGGCGGACGATATCGGCCAGTATCTGGGGCGCCTCTCCGAGCCGGCCGGCCTCCTCCAGGAAGCCCTCGACGATCCCCTGGACCTCGGCCAGAAGCTTGCCGAGCCTCTCGTCCGACAGCGACGCCTTGTCGACGGCGGCCAGTTCCAGGAGGCGCGGGCGCCGCACGCGCCACAGCGTGCGGAACTCACGGTCCAGCCGGCGGGCGTGCGCCAGGAGCCACAGGCTCCCCATCAGGTAGCGCGGAGGGCCAGCCTCCTCACCCGGCAGGAAGGAGAAGCGCCGCCAGCGGGAGTAGAGGTAGCCACGCAGGTAATAGTCGTCCCGCCCTGAGAACGCCGAGAACTGCCGGTTGGCGCTGGCAAAGTACGCCGCCCGCGCCGCTCGGCTGCGGGAGCGGTGATACCAGGAGTAGGGCCGCAACTGACGCGGCTCTTGCCCGGTGGAGATGGCCAGTTCCAGCGGGCCGCGGCCCGCCTCCTCCGAGCGCACCGAGACGGGCAGGAAGGTCGGGATGCAGGTGGCCGGGCGCACACGCAAAAGCAGCAGCCGCCCGTCTTCGACCCCCCACTCCAGCGTCTGGTAGCTGCCAAAGTGCTCGTCGAGGCGCAGACCGATTTCCCGCAAGATCTGCCAGAGCGGGTCCTCGCCCGGCGCCGCCTCGTAGGGGTCCAGCATCTGCGGCCCCTGGCGCCCGCCGCCGCTCTGTTCCAGCACGAACACATCCGGGTTGCCGGACAGCGGGTCCACGGTAAACAGGGTGCCCTCCGCCGTGGGCCTGACCAACCCCTGCACGAGGACGGCCATCCCCGCGCGCAGCAGGTCCACGCCAAAGCGATGCGCATACGACAGCGCCTTGGCGCTGTAGAGAGACATCCAACACCCCACCACCGCCGCCACGGCAGCGTCCTCGCTGTTCACGCACAAGTACGAGCCGTGCTGGCCGACGAAGCTCTGCCTGGCGTTGTCCTCATTGGTGGCCGACGACCGCATGGCCACCGGCAGGCCACCGACCTCCGCCACCGCTGCCAGGATCGCCTCACGCACGTCACGCGGCACCCGCCGCACCCGGAAGGCGGACTGGATGGCCCACTCGGCGGCCTGGAACTGGTGCATCGTGGTCGGCTGCATTCCGCTGAGGATCGAGACCACCTCGCCCTGTAGGCCGCCCTGCAGCATGAAGCGGCTGAACAGCTCCGTGGTCAGCACCACGCCTGGCGGCACGGGGCAGCCCAACCGCAGCGCCTCGCCCAGGCGCGCGGCCTTGCCCCCGCACGTGGGCAGGTCACCCAGGCTGATCTCCTGTAGGCTGCGGTGGAAGGTCGCCATGGCTCGTCCTCGTACGACTCAGGCGTAGAGCACGTTCTTGGCCAGGAAGGCCAAGACCGCGGAGTAGAACTGCTCCACGGTCTCCGGCTTGCGCCAGCCGTGGCCCTCGCCGGGGTAGACGTGGTACTCGTAGCGCACGCCGCTGGCCTTGAGGGCGGCCACGATCGCCTCGGCCTGCGCCTTGGGCACCACCGGGTCCTCCTCCCCCTGGAAGACGGCCAGCGGATCGCGGATCTGATCGGCCGAGAACACCGGCGAGCGCTCGCGATACCTGGCCGCTGCCTCAGGAAGAGGTCCCACGAGCAGGTCCGTGTAGTGCCGCTCGAACTTGTGCGTATCTGCCGCCAGGCCGAACAGGTCCGCCACCCCATAGAGGCACAGACCCGCGCGGAATACGCCGGGATAGCGAATCAGAGACTGCAACACGGTAAAGCCGCCGGCGCTGCCGCCCATGATCACGGTGCGCGTGGCGTCGGCCCAGCCCTGCTCGGCCGCATAGCGCGCGCCGCTCACGGCGTCGTCCGAATCCACAATGCCCCAGGTGCCGCGCAGCTTGTCCGTATAGGCTTTGCCATAGCCGGTGCTGCCGCGGTAGTTCACCTCCAGCACGGCATAGCCGCGGGTGGTGAAAAAGGTCACCGCGGGCAGGTACTCGGCAAAGACCTGGGACGTCGGCCCGCCGTGCACCCGCACGATCAGCGGCGGCGCGCCGGCCCCCTGATGGCCCGGCAGGCGCGGCGGATAGTAGAGCCCGTGGACGGTGTCCCCCTCGGCCGAGCGCCAGGTGACGGGTTGCGGCTCACTGATGGCCTCCGCCGGCAGGTCCTCCTTCTCAGAGCGGGCACGCACGCGCACGGCCCCCTGCACGGGGTCCAGGCTGATCACCCGGCGCGGAACCGCCGGCCCAGAGGCCAGACAGGCTACCTGCCCGCCCGGCGAAACCACTACCTGGGTGATCCGCGAGTACTCCTGCAGCCCCGGGACGGGCGCGCGCTCGCCGCTGGAGACCTGCACGGCCCACAGGTGGGCGTACCCGCGCGAGTGGCGGCAGTAGTAGATCGTGCCCGAATCCGGGCTCCACGCGTAGGTGCGCACGTCCTGCGCCCAAGCCGGCAGCCCCAGTTCGGCCTCCTCACCCACCAGCAGGCGGACCTCGCCGCTCTGCAGGTCGCGGAGATATAGCGAGCCCCAGCCGCTCTCGTCCGAGATGTAGGCCAGGAAGCGCCCGTCGGGCGAGAACTCGGGCTGGAAGATGGCCACCCGCTCCCCCCCGGCCAGGGTCTCGCGCTCGGCCAGCGCCCAGCCGCCCGCGGAGGGCGCCAGGCGGGCCGTCTCCAGGCGGGTGCCGTCCCAGGGCATGTTGGGAAAGTCCCATGAGACCCAGGCGAGCATTTGCCCGTCGGGGTGCCAGCGGGGCTGCATGACGAAGTCGCTGCCGTAGGCCAGTCTCTGCGGCCAGCACTGGCCGTCGGCATCCACGATGGCCAGGCCATCGACGTCCTCGTAGGAATGGACGTAGACGACCCACTGCCCGTCAGGCGAGACCGTCGGTGAGGCGCACTGCCCAAAAGCCGGCGTGATCGGGCGCGGCTGGCCGCCGTCGAGGGATCGCCGGTACAGGCGCCCCTCGGCGGCAAAGTAGACCGTGTTACGGTCCACGCTAAAGTCGCCGCCGCCGTAGCCCACCCGGGCCCGCACCGAAAGGCTGCCACTCACCTCCCGCGGCGCGTCGGGTGAGGCGTCGCCGCACACCAGCACCCCGAGGGGGCCGCGCCCCTCCAGCCAGACGAGGCGCTCGGCGGCCGTGTCCCAGGCCAGCCCGCCCAGGCGCAGCACGGCGCCCATGTCCCGCGGTGAGATGGGGCTGGGCCATTCTCCGTAAGGCTTTCCGTGTACCATCGGGCCTCCTTAGGTGGCAGTGTGCGGTCCTCGTAAGTCCTTGGCTAGGATACCACAGCCCGGCCGGTCCGGGCAATCGGCCGCGCCGGGCGGCCGACGGCGCCCGCTCGGCCTGCCGGAACGGAACGAGCGGCCGCGATGAGCGGCCGCTCGCTGGCAGCACTGTTGCGGAGAGAGCGCTACTCGCCGGCGGCCACCGCGCGCGAGCCGGCCACCTCGAGGTAGAGGTCGGGCGCCAGTCTCTGGATCACCTCGATCAGCTCCACATCACCGACCGCGGTCGAGCGCCCGTTACCGTACTCGGAGGCGATCCAGTCCAACACCGGCTGCAGGCGGGCATCGCGCTTGTCCAGGGCGCGCGGGCCCGACAGGCCAAAGAAGGTGTTGGCCCAGTGCGTCACCCCAGCCGCCCCGGACGACTGATTGACGAGCACGCGCGCCGGCCGGTTGAGCAGGGCTTCCGTGTCAAAGATGTTATAGATCTCCTCGTCCTTGAGCAGGCCATCGGCGTGGATGCCGGCCCGCGTGGTGGCAAAGTCCCGGCCCACCAGCGGCGTCATCGGAGGGATCTCGTAGCCGATCACGTCGCGGTAATAGTCTGCAATCTCGGAGATGACCTGCGTCTGCATCCCGTCGGTGGTGCCGCGCAGCCCGGCGTACTCAAAGACCATGGCCTCGAGCGGGGTGTTGCCGGTGCGCTCGCCAATGCCCAGCAGCGTGCAGTTGACGGCCGAGATGCCGTACAGCCAGGCCGTGCCGGCGTTCACCACGGCCCGGTGAAAGTCGTTATGGCCGTGCCACTCGAGCAGCTCGCTCGGGAAGCCGGCATAATGGTGCAGGCCGTAGGCGATGCCCGGCACCGAGCGGGGCAGCGCCACGCCCGGATAGGAGACGCCGTAGCCCAGCGTGTCGCAGGCGCGGAGCTTGATGGGTATACCGCTCTGCTCCGACAGGATGCGCAACTCGGTGGCCAGCGGCAACACAAAGCCGTAATAGTCCGCCCGGGTGAGGTCCTCAAGGTGGACGCGCGGCCGCGCGCCGGCGGCCAGGGCGTCCTTGACCACGCCGAGGAACAGGTCCATGGCCTGCCGCCGGGTCATGTTCAGCTTCTTGAAGATGTGATAGTCCGAACAGGAGGCCAGGATGCCGGTCTCTTCGATGCCCATCTCCTTCACGAGCAAAAAGT
>JAAZBY010000494.1 GCA_012513595.1 Chloroflexota bacterium | reverse complement strand
ACGGCCGGCCGGCTGCGTCGCTGCCTCCTGCCACGTCATCCTGCCCGCGCCGGGCCAGTACGGCCAGGAACGCCAGAATCACCAGGGCCACCCCCGCCAAAACGGCTAGCTTGAGCAGGCGCGAGGAGACCCACAGCGCCACCCCGCCGAGAACCGCCGTGACGGCATAGTAGGTCAGCACGATGCGGACCTGCGGGTAGCCCAGGTCCTGAAGGCGCATGTGCAGGTGGCCGCGATCGCCGATCCCGATAGGGCGCCCGCTGCGCCAGCGCCAGTACACCTGCCAGACCGCGTCAACCAGTGGCACCCATACCACCAAGAGCGCCGAGGCTACCTTGGCGCCGGCCACGATCGACAGGGCGCCGAGGGCAAAGCCCAGCAGCTGGGCGCCTCCGCCCAGGAAGATGCGGGCCCCGCCAAAGTTGTACGGCAGGAAGCCCAGGCAGCAGCCCAGTAGGGCCAGCGGCAGAACCGCCACCGAATACTGGCCCAGCCGGAGCATGTGCACAAAGAGCACCAATGCCGCGATGGCGGCGATCCCCGCGGCCAGGCCGTCCAGCCCATCCACCAGGTTCACGGTACTGCTGGTGCCTACCAACCACAGGAGGGTCAGCGGTACCATGACGTACCAGCCCACGTGGATCTGCTGGTCAGTAAGGGGGTCGTTGAACAGCTCAATAAAGACCTTGAAGGCGATGGCCACTCCCGCGGCGGCCAGCAAGCCCAGGAGCTGCGCCCAAGACGGCAGCTCGTGCACATCGTCCACAAAGCCCATCACCCAGACGACGCCCAGCGACAGCAGTACCCCCTGCAGGCGCGTGATCTCGAGGGCGTCGTTGGTGGGGACGCACAGGCTGAGCAAAGCGGCCAGGGCAAAGGCGGGGTATAGCGGCACGCCGCCGATGCGGGGGATGCGCCCCTTGTGCTTACGGCGCCCGCCGGGCACCGCCACCCAACCCTGGCGTTCGCCCAGGCGGATGGCCACGGGGGTCAGCGCCAGGGCGAGGCCGCCAGATACCAGTAGAGTGGCCACATAGATGGCTACAGGCATAGCTCCCTCGCTGCGTGCTCACTCGGTGACTCGCTCGTGTCGCGGGCCTTCAGGCGGTGCCGAACTGCCGGTCACCGGCATCGCCCAGCCCCGGGACGATGTAACCCTCCGGGGGATCGCCGGGCTTGCTCGGCGGCGGGGTGAGGCGCTCGTCGATGGCCGCGACGTGGATATCTACATCCGGGTGGGCGGTGGCCAGGGCGCGGATGCCCTCCGGCGCGGCGATGATGCCAACGTACTTGATCCGCTGGGCGCCCCACTCCTTCAGGATGTCCACGGTGGCCACGGCCGACCCGCCGGTCGCCAGCATCGGGTCAAGCACCAGGCACAGCTGGACCGTCGGCGTGACGGGCAGCTTGTTGTAGTACTGGACGGGCTGCAGCGTGCGATGGTCGCGGTAGAGGCCGATGTGCCACACCTCTGCGCCGGGCATCAGCTCCCAGATGCCCTCCACCATGCCCAGGCCGGCGCGCAGGATGGGGATCAGGCCGATGCGCTCGTTGGTGTGGTAGCCGACGGTCTTGGCCAGCGGCGTGGAGGCCTCGATCTCGCGAAGGGAGAGGTCACGCGTGGCCTCATAGCCGAGCATCACCGAGATCTCGCGGATGAGTTCGCGGAACTTTTTGGGCTCGGTGGTTGTGTCGCGGAGCAGGCTGAGCTTATGCTTGATCAGCGGGTGCTCTGAGGGGAATACTCGCTTCCCGTAGTCCATGGTCATTCACCTCGTTCTCGCCAAAAAGGGGTAGCCTGCCACGTGCAGAGCTACCCCTTTTATCGGCATGGTACTCCCTAGAGGCCCGCCTCTTCCTCTTTCAGAAGGCGCTCCCACTCCTGGTCGGTCTTGTCCTGGATCTCCTGGAGGAGGCCCTGGTTGGCAGGACGGAACAGGTGGCGGAAGCGTCCCTGAGTCTTGAGCCAGTCGGCGACGGGCAACTTTTCGCGAGGCTTGTAGTTGACCGTCGTCTTGCCGTTCTCGACCTCATACAGCGGCCAGTAGCAGGTATCGGCGGCCAGCTGCGTGATATTCAGGGCCTGGTCGCTCTCGTGGCGCCAGCCACGGGGGCAGGGGGCCATGACGTTCAGGACGGCGGGGCCGTCGGCAGCAAAGGCCTT
>JAAZBY010000493.1 GCA_012513595.1 Chloroflexota bacterium | reverse complement strand
GGCGCATGTTGCCGCAGACGGCGATGGCCAGGGGGGCGTTGTAGCGGCCCAGGACCAGTCCGCGGCGGAGGCGCGCCAACACGTCGGGGTCGTCCACGACGATGAACTCCCACGGCTTGCGGTTGGACGCCGAGGGCGCGGCCATGGCCGCCTCCAGGAGGCGCCGGACGTCCTCCCGGGCCACCGGCTCTTCCGTGTACTTGCGGATCGACCGCCGCGCCATGATCTGCTCGACAATGTCTCCCACTCGGCCCCCTCTATGTCTTTGACAGGATTGACAGGATTTATGATAGCTTGAACAATGCCACGTATCATTTCACCATAAAGTGCGTTTTTATGGTTATTATCACATCCTGCTAATCCTGTTAATCCTGTCAGTCCTGCCAATCCTGTCAATCCTGTCTAGTCTTCCCAACGTACAGCAGGTGTCGTGATGCGCCGATGAGGCTGGGCTCGGCCGAGACGCGGTAGAGGAGGTCCAGCCAGGCGCGGCGCTCCTCGCCGACGAGGGCATTGTAGGGTGCGTCCTCGTCGGCGATGCAGGGCTCGGCGGCGGCCACCGCCAGGGTCTCGAACCCTTCCGCCTCGTGGAGCGGGCGCAGCTCCTCCGGCCGGCAAAAGTACCCGCGAAAGCCGGTGCCGACCTTGTCCAGCGCGTCGGTATCGTAACCCACCGCCAGCACGCTGGCGCAATCAGGCGATAGGATCCAGTCCGAGAACTCGCTCATCAGCCCACTGAGGATCCCCAGCCGGCAGATGTGGGCGGAAACGAGCACGCCGCCGGGGGCGAGGAGTCCGGCCACCTGCCGGAGGGCTAGGCGCCGGTCCGCCTCGAACACCAGGTGGTACAGGGGGCCCATGAGGAGCGCGGCGTCGAACCGCTCTCCCGCGAGGGGCGAGAGGTCGCGGGCGTCGGCCACGACGTGGCGCACCCGGTCGCCCAGGCCCTCCTCCGCGCAGCGCTCCCGCGCCCAGGCCGTCAGTGCGGGGGAGAGGTCCACGGCGGTGACGCGGTAGCCGCGGCGGGCGAGTTCGCGGGTGTACCGCCCGGTGGCGGCGCCCACCTCGAGGACGTGGCCCTCGTCCGGGAGATAGTCCTCGAGGTAGCGCCAGGTGATGTCCCACTCGAGCTGGTGGCGATCGAGGCGCTCTTCTTCGGCGAGAGCGTCCTGATAAAAGGCCACGATGTCTGTCAGATCGTCCACGACTACCTCCTCGCCAGGGGAAGGAAGGACAGGATTGACAGGATGAACAGGATTGATGGGATTGGCAGGATTGGGCAGCCAAGGCCGCGGGGCTAGAGACCCCGCGCTAGCGCCAGCAGACTCGCGGCCCCAGTCTGCTGGCGCTAGAGCCGAGTCCGAACCCCACGGACTCTGGCAGGACAGCCCCGATGCTCATCATCTGCCCAAGCACGACACAGGTTCAGGAATCCTGTGCATCCTGAGAATCCTGTCAATCCTGTCAACATGCCTCTGGGATCACTGCCCTTGCCCGTTCTCCTCTTCGTCCTCGTACTCGTCATAGTCGTAATCCTCTTCGTCTTCCTCCGGGTACGCGCTGGTGTCCACGAGTTCCCAGATCTCGGCGATCTTGCCGTCGCGGACGTGGCAAAAGATGGCCACATCCACCTGGATCTCGGCGCCCTCGGCCTCGAGCCCGGCATAGATGCCGGTCAGTGTGCCGGTGAGGACCACCCGGGCGGCCACCGAGTCGCCCTGAACCACCGCCTCCTGCACCTCGTGGCGCAGGTCGGGCATCACCGACTTGGCCGCGCGCCAGGTCTCCCGCTCGTAATCCAGGCCGATGGTCGTCAGGCCTCCGGCCTCGTGGACGATGACGTCCTCGGCCACATAGCGGCCCACGGCCTCCATGTCTCCCGCGTC
>JAAZBY010000492.1 GCA_012513595.1 Chloroflexota bacterium | reverse complement strand
GTTATCCTGTCTCAGGTACTCCGCGGCATTGCCCGGGGGCTCGACGGCCGCAAAGAGCTACAGGCCGTCGACCTGGCCCGGGCCCTGACGGAGGGCGCCGCGACCGCCTACAAGGGCGTCATGAAGCCGGTCGAGGGAACCATGCTCACCGTGGCCCGCGAGGCCGCCGAGGCCGCCCAGCGCGCCGCAGAGAGCGGGGCTACCCCCCAGGAGACCCTCGAGGCGGCCCTGCAGGAGGCACAGGCCTCGCTGGACAGGACCCCGACGCTGCTCCCGGTGCTGGCCGAGGCCGGCGTCGTGGATTCGGGCGGTAAGGGGCTGGTGGTCTTGCTGGAGGGGGCCTCGCGCTATATCCATGGCGAAGCCGTCACCACGTTCACCGCCTCGGCCGGCAGCGCGGCGCACGCCCACGCCCCCAGCGACGAAAAGTACAACTATGACGTGCAGTACCTCATCCAGGGCACCGACCTAGACGTGGCCATGATTCGGGAGCAGATCGCCACGATGGGAGACTCTGTCCTGGTGGTGGGGGACCCGCAGACCGTCAAGGTGCACGTGCACTGCGATAGCCCGGGCGAGGCGATCGACTTTGGCATCACTCAGGGACAGGTCACGTCGATCATCATCGAGAACATGCAGCTGCAGTATGAGGCCTTTGTGGCCGCTGAGAAGGTCACAGCGGCAGCGGCCGGCAGCAACAGTGGCAGCGACCGCTCCCTGCCCGAGCAGATGTCGTCCATCAGCATCATCGCGGTGGCCTCTGGCGACGGCCTCTGCCGCGTGCTCGAGTCAATCGGCGCCAGCGCCATTGTCTCGGGCGGGCAGACCATGAACCCGTCCACGCAGGACCTGATCGCGGCGATCGAACGGGTGCCGAGCCAGGACGTCGTCCTGCTGCCCAACAACTCGAACATCATCCTCACCGCCCGGCAGGCGCAGCAGGTCAGTGCCAAGCACGTGGTAGTGGTGCCCACGCGGACTGTGCCGCAGGGCATTGCCGCGCTGCTGGCCTTCAACTACCAGGCCGATCTCGACGAGAACGTCGCCCTGATGGGCGAGGCGGCCAATGCGGTGGAGACCATCGAGGTCACCCAGGCGGTACGTTCTGCCCAGGTGAACGGCCTGGCCGTTCGCGATGGGCAGATCATCGGCCTCGTGAACGGCGACCTGGTGACCGCAGGCGAGGATGTCACTGCCGTGGTTGCCGATCTGCTCGCACGCGTCAACGCCGCCGAGCGAGAGATCCTCACCATCTACTATGGGGAGGGCGTGGCCGAGGCTGACGCGGAGGCGCTGGCAGAAGAGATGCGTGGGCGCTACCCTGATCTCGAGATCGAGGTGCTGGACGGCGGGCAGGCCCACTACCATTATGTAATCTCCGCCGAGTAAGACGGGCAGGGGAAGGAGCTGGCCATGCGCCAAACCAGGATCGTGACGGACAGCGCGTCCGAGATTGACCCACAGGTAGCCGCAGACCTGGGTATCCTGGTGGTGCCGCTGCAGCTGCACGTGCGCGGTGAGACGGTCGTCGATTCGGCCGAGCTGCGGCAGCCTTCCTTTCACGAGGGGTTGGTACGCGACAAGATTGTGCCGCAGGTGGTCTGCCCTCCCATGGCTGACTTCCGTGAGGTGTACGCCCGGCTGATCCCGGAGGTGGACGACATCGTCTCCGTGCACGTGTCTACCCTGCCGTGCAACACCTACCGCCCAGCCGCGGAGGCAGCCTCCTCGCTCTTGGGCCGGGCCCGCATCGAGGTGGTCGACGCCGCGTTCATGTCGGCGGGCCTGGGTGCCATCGTCACGAAGGCCGCCAGGGCTGCCCGCGACGGCGCCGACGGCACAGAGGTGGTGCGGCTGGTGCGCGGACTCGTTCCGCACACCTACTTTGCCTTCTATGTGGACAGCCTGACCGTCCTCAGGCGCAGCGGTGCGCTACAGCAGGGCGACCACCCCCTGCCGACGTCGAGCAGTGCCAAGCCCCTGTTCGTCATGGAAGAGGGTGTCATCGTCCAGCAGTTCCGAGTGCGCAAAAAGGGCAGCGCGCTGGAGCGCCTGGTGGACTTTGTCAACGAGTTCCTCAGCTTCGAAAGCGTCACGATCGTCCACAGCGGCCTGATGCCCGAGGTTCACGATCTGCGTGAGGCGCTGGCCGGGAACGAGCGGCTCGAGGCCGTCCACGAGCACATCTACGGGCCTGCCGTGGCCGCGCTGCTCGGGCCCAAGGCGCTGGGCGTCGTGGTGGTGGAAAGCGGGAACTGATCTCACCTGCCCGCCGCTGCCCCCTCCGCGCACTTCCCCATCACGCCGGGGCAGCGCACGTGGCCATCCTGCAGCCCCAGCGCTCGCGAAAGCACACGCACTCATGACGGCACTCTATGACAAACTAGATCGCATCCTGCGCTTGGAGAAGCGGCAGAGCTGCGCCGACCGCGCTGTGGCGGGCGGGCTCGAGCGCTTCCTAGACTACTGGCGCGACGAGGTCGCCTCTCTGCCGCCCGAGGCGGCCGAGCGCGCCAACGCCGAGGTAGTCCTCAGCCTCTTGGGGGGCTATCGGCGCATGTCCCCGGCGGAGCGCTGCGTGGCGGTCGACCAGGTGTTGGCCCGCCTCGCAGAGGAGCCCCTTGCGGGGTCCACGGGACCGTCCCGCTCGGAAGGCAGCGCCGCAGCAGCGCCGCGCGCCAGAACGCGCCGCCCGGCTGCCGCGCCTGCCACCCTGGCCTCTCCGTTGACGGTGATCAAGGGCGTCGGCGCGCGCAACCAGGAGTACCTGGAACGCCTGGGCCTGCGAACCGTCGAGGACCTCCTGTACCACCTTCCGCGACGCTATGATGACTTTACGCGCCTGAAGACGGTGTCTCGCCTTGTTCTCGGTGAGGAGGCCACCGTGGTGGGCACGGTGCGCAAGGTCTACAGCGGGCGTGCCCGCGGCGGGCTGCCGGTGGTGGCCGTCTCCCTCGCCGATGACACGGGCCCCATCGAGGCGCGCTGGTTCGGCCAGCCCTTCCTGGCACGGCAGTTCCGGCCGGGCGACCAGGTGGTGTTCTCCGGACGGGTCGACCAGTACCGGGGCCGGCTGTTCCTCAACGGTCCCGAGTGGGAGCCGCTGCAGCCCGAGCTCTTGCACACCGGCCGCCTGGTGCCCGTCTACCCCCTGACGCGCGGCCTCGGCGCCCGGCGTCTGCGTACGCTGGTCAGAGAGGCCCTCGACCGCTTCGTGCCCCAGGTCGTCGATCCGCTGCCCGAGGGCACCCGGCGGGACCTGGACCTCATGGGCCTGCAGGAGGCGCTGCAGCAGATCCACTTTCCGGACAGCCTGGAGTCGCTGGCCACTGCCCGGCGCCGCCTTTGCTTTGACGAGTTCCTGCTCTTGCAGCTGGGCGTACTGGGGCAGCGGCGGCAGTGGTCGCTGCAGGCAGGGATCCCGCTCGAGCCCTCGCGAGCGGGCATCGACGCGTTTGCCGCAGGGTTGCCCTTCCGCCTGACGGCTGCCCAGCAGCGGGCCGTCGGTGACATCCTGGCCGACCTGGGCAGGCACACCCCGATGCGACGCTTGTTGCAGGGCGACGTCGGGTCGGGCAAGACCGTCGTCGCCGTGGCGGCGCTTCTGGCAGCAGTGCGCAACGGATATCAGGCCGCCGTGATGGCCCCCACCGGCATCCTGGCCGAGCAACACTACCAGACCATCACCGGTATGCTGGCCGCTTGCCCTGACGTGCACTGCGTGCTGCTCACCGGCGCCGTGCCCGCCGCGGAAAAGGAGCGCATCCGCGCCGCCGCCGCCACCGGAGAGCCCCAGGTCCTCATCGGCACCCACGCGCTGATCCAGGAGAGCGTGAGCCTGCCCCGCCTGGCGGTGATGGTCGTCGACGAGCAGCACCGCTTTGGCGTGACGCAGCGCACCGCCCTCGCCGAACGTGGCGAAGCCCTGCCCCACATCCTGGCCATGAGCGCCACGCCCATTCCGCGGTCGCTGGCCATGACGATCTATGGCGATCTAGACGTCTCGGTGCTCGACGAGCTGCCCGCCGGACGTCAGCCGGTGATCACGGCGGTCCGCGATGATGGCGACCGCGAGCGCATCTACGCCTTCATGACCGCGGAGGTGGCCGCCGGGCGGCAATGCTTCGTGGTGTGCCCACGTATCGACGAGTCAGACGAGGCCGTTGGCAAGTCCGCTGTGGCCGAGCATCGCCGTCTGAGCAGGACGGTGTTCCGCCGCCAGCGCCTGGGCCTGTTGCACGGGCGCATGTCGGGCGAGGAAAAAGAGCAGGCCATGGCCGCCTTCAAGCGGGGGGCCGTCGACATTCTGGTCTCGACCACCGTGATCGAGGTCGGCATCGATATCCCCAACGCCTCCGTGATGCTCATCGAGAGCGCCGGGCGCTTCGGCCTAGCGCAGCTGCACCAGTTGCGCGGCCGCGTGGGGCGCGGAGAGAGCAAGTCGTACTGTATCCTGCTCGCGGATGAGGATTCCGACGCCGCTTCGGAGCGCCTGCGCATCATGGAGCAGACCGCCGACGGCTTTGCCCTGGCTGAGGAGGACCTGCGCATGCGCGGTCCTGGCGACTTTTTCGGGGTGCGCCAGCACGGGCTGCCCAGCCTGAAGGTCGCCCAGCTGGGCGACACGACCGTGCTCGAGCAGGCCCGCCGCGAGGCAGCGCGCCTCGTCGCGGACGACCCCGAGCTGGCCAGGCCGGAACACGCCGCTCTGTGTCGTGACGTTCGGCGCTTCTGGGCGTCGGACGAGGTTGTGTCTTAGCCGACGGGCGTCGCCCGTGGGGGCGGGGCCCATCGTAATGGAGGGGATTCCCTTGCGCATCGCCGTCTACCCAGGGAGCTTTGATCCGGTCCACTATGGTCACATGGACATCGCCAAGCGTGCCGCAGTGCTGTTTGACGAGTTGATCCTCGCCGTCTATGATCGTCCGCAAAAGACCGTTCTCTTTAGCGTTGAGGAGCGCGTCGCGCTGGCCACCGAGGCGCTCAAGGGCACGCCGAACGTGCGCGTGATGAGTTACGGTGGCCTGACGGTGGATTTCGTGCGGAGCATCGGCTCGCAGGTCATTGTGCGTGGGCTGCGCGCCATGTACGATTTCGAACTCGAATACCAGACCGCGATGACCAACCAGCAGCTGGCTCCCGAAGTCGACATCGTTTGCCTCATGACCAGCCTGGAGCATGCCTTTATCAGCTCTACGGTGGTGAAGGAGATCGCCCGCGAAGGCGGTCCGCTGGAGCAGTTCGTGCCGCCCGTGGTATCTCGAGCCCTTGTCACGCGCCTGGGAGGGGCGAGGCGCCTGCCATAGGCGCCTCGCCGTTCAGGGCCGCCCGCGAAAGGGGTGATTACCATCGATATCCTACAGCTCGTAGACCGACTCGAGGAGCTTTTGGAGAAGGGCTGGCGCATACCGATCACCAACAAGGTGGTTGTCTCCGAGAGTCTCTTTCTGAACATTATTGACCAGATGCGCATTAGCCTGCCCAGAGAGCTGCAGGAGGCCCAGGAGCTGCTTCGGGCGCGTGACCAGTTCATCGCCCGTGCCCAGGAAGACGCCAAGCAGATCATGCTCCAGGCTCAGGAGGATGCCGCCAGCCAGCTGGATGAGTTCGGCCTACAGGAGCTGGCGCAACAGCAGGCCCGTCGCATCGTCGACGAGGCCTGGCAGACAGCGGCCGAGATCCGGGCCGGCGCTGACGAATACGCCGAGACGCAGCTCCGCGAGCTCGGCCGCTCGGCCGCAGACCTGCTGCGCACGGTGCGCAACGGCCTGGAGTACCTGGAACGACGGCGCGCCGAGCACGCCCCGCACGACGAGGAAACGGGCGAGGCGGGCGAGGACGGCTCCCAGGCCGCCGCTGAGACGGCCGACTATGATGGCGAGGCCGAGGAACAGCCCTACGAGCCGTACGAAGATGGGGACGAGGAGGTCTAGACCCGTCACGTCCCCAGAGGATCTTGGGCCGAGGGCGGGGCGCACACACGGATTCTCCCATCTCGTTTTGACACCCACCCGGCCCCGGGCTATAATCTTTGACGCATTAGCGTCCTATTGAGGTGTAGCAATGCGCTACAACGTTGCGCAGCTTCTCAAGGACAACACCGGGGCCTCGCGCAGGCTTGCCATTGCGGGCAGCCTGAACGATCTCGACGATCTCAACCCGGGCCCGGTGCCCGTACAGGGGGAGCTGACGCTGCTGCGCACCGAGAACGGTGTGCTGGCCTTTGGGAAGGCCCAGGTAACGGTAAACGGCGAGTGCCGACGGTGCCTGAGCGTGGTCGAGAGCGAGATCCGCTTCCAGTTCGAGGAGGAGTTTATCCCCTCCATTGACATCGAAACGGGCGCCCAGCTGGCGATCACCGATGAGGAGAGCCCCGAACTGGTGATCGACGAGCATCACATCCTGGATATCGGCGAGGTGGTGCGGCAGTACGTGGTGATGGAGGCCCCCGTCGCCGCGCTCTGCCGAGCGGACTGCAAGGGGTTGTGCCCGCAGTGTGGCATGAACCTCAACCTGGGGCCGTGCGGCTGCACGACGGAACCGGTGGATCCCAGGCTGATGGTTCTGAAACAGCTGCTGGACGCGGATAGCCAAAAGGCCTGAAAGGATATACAGATGACTCCTCTACCGAAACGGAAGACTTCCAAGGGCAAGACCCGTCGCCGCCGCAGCCACGATGGGCTGACTGCCGCGAACCTGGTCGTATGCCCGGCGTGTCGCTCCAAGAGGCTCCCCCATACCGTGTGCCCGAACTGCGGCAACTATCGCGGCGAGGAAGTGATCAGGATCGAGTCAGCGAGCTAGCTCCGTGACAACACCACGTCTGAGGGGCCGCATGAGGATGCTCGCGCGGCCCTTCTGTCTAGTCGGGCCCGACAGCGTGAGCCGCTAGAGGCCTCCGGAGGTTGACCAGGAATGGACAACAGGCTGGGGACAGTCAAGATATCGCCACAGGTGTTGGCCACTATCGCGCGGCTGACGGCGCTGTCGGTGCCTGGTGTTGTGCGCATGTCCAAGGACCTGTCGGGCGGCATGGACCGCTTGTTTCGGGGCAAGGGCACGGCCGACGGGGTGCGCGTGGGCGTCAGCGATGATGCCGTCACCATTGACGTGGCCATCGTGGTCGCGCAGGACGCCAACGTCCTGGAACTGGGCCGCGAGATCCAGTCGCGCATATCGCGGGCCATCACCGAGATGGTCGGGATGCCGGTGTTGGCCATCAACGTGCGCGTCCAGGACGTGGAACGGCCGGCGCCCGAAGAAGCGGACAAGTAGCGGAGATACTGTTGAAGCTCAGGCGTCGCGCGCGGATAGCGGCCTTCCAGGCGCTGTTCGAGATTGACATCGTAGGACACGATCCCGCCCGCTCCATTCGCATGCGGCTGGAGGAAGTGTCCATGCCCCCCGAGGGCGAACAGTTCAGCCGGGACCTGACCCTGGGCGTCCTGCAGTACCGCGAGCGGTTGGACCAGATCCTCCAGCGCATCGCGCCCGAGTGGCCCATCGAGCAGATGGCCGTCATCGACCGGAACATCCTGCGCCTGGCCGCCTACGAGATTCTGTGCCAACACGAGACTCCGCCCAAGGTCGCCATCAACGAAGCGGTGGAGCTGGCCAAGCTGTTTGGCAGCGATAGCTCCGGACGTTTTGTGAACGGGGTTCTGGGAACCCTGGTGGCCAGACGTCACGAGTACGCCAAAGAAGCCACTGCGCCCATCCCCCCGACCCCGCCACAGACGACATCATGAAGGCTGCTGGGGGCATGCCTTCTCCGCCCTGAGAGGAGCCCACACGTATGGACATCTTTGGGATAGGCATCCCCGAGATCCTGGTCATCCTCGTCATCGCCATGATCGCCGTCGGCCCCGAGCGCATGGTCAAGTTCGCCGGCCAGGCGGGGCGCTTTCTGCGCCAGTTCCGCGAGAGCACGGATGAGGTGACCAAGGAGTTCCGCGACGCATTCACGATGGAGCTCGAAACAGACGAGCCCACCGCCGAGACGCCCCCAGCCGCTGCACCCGCCACCTCCCAGCCGGTCGCCAAGCCCCCGTTGGTCACCACCGCGGGCACCGTGGCCGGCCTGTCGCAGCCCGCGGTAATGCCGCCGCCCGCAGCGAGCGCCCCCGGCACGGCCCTGCCTACTCCATCCGCGGCCCCTGCTCCCGCCGGCGCCGCTGCCGGGACGCCCGCTACCGAGGCCACTCCCTCGCCGGCAGAGGCTCCTGTGGCCCAGGCCACCCAGGAGCCAGCGCCCGCGGAAGAGCCTCCTGCGCCTGAGGAAGAACCCGTCGACC
>JAAZBY010000491.1 GCA_012513595.1 Chloroflexota bacterium | reverse complement strand
TGTGTTCCGACCCTCGAGCACTTGCCCCGGTCTGCGCCGGCCCGCTGCCGCCGCAGGACGTCTCACGCACCAGATACTCGAACAGCGCCCCGAGCGAGCCGAACGACCGCCGCTCACCGGTGGCCACTCTCTCGGTGGTGGCGCGCCAGGCCGGCTCGGGCCCGGGACCGGCGCTCCACAGCCGGAGCATGTACGCGAGATAGCGGCTTTCATCTGCCCGTTCCATGGTGGCTCCTCTGTTCCTCCTGCATCTGCAGTGTACACAGCGACTCTCAACGTTCGCTCAAGGGACTCTCAACAAACTCTCACGGCACTCTCAAAGCCGCATAGATGTCAAGGCTTTTCTTAAAGCAAGTTCTCCGAAAGCGTTGACGGGAGATGGCGAAGGTGCGATAATGGGTTTGCGATCGAACGCCCTGCTGGTGCCGCCGCGCCACCTCTTTGCCGCGCACATCGCCCCACGGCCGGCGGGTTAGGGTCCTCCCGGGGGGTGATTCATGGCCCGACTTCTGCTCGTACTCTTTGGCCCGCTCCGAGTAACACTTGAAGACGTCCCCGTGAATGCCTTTCACTCGGACAAGGCCCGCGCGTTGCTGACCTTCCTGGCGCTAGAGTGCGACCGGCCGCACCGCCGCGAGACCCTGGCAGGCCTGCTCTGGCCGGGCTATACCGAGTCCAGCGCCCGCCAGAGCCTGAGCCAGGCGCTGCTCAGCATCAACCGGATGCTGCCGTCACCCGCTTCGGACGCTCTGCCCCTCATCAGTGCCACCCGCGGCGAGCTGCAACTCAATAGCGTAGCCATCACCGTGGATGCGCTGCAGTTCGCGGCGCTCATCCGGACGTTTGAGAGCCACCGCCATGCCTCCGGCACGCTCTGCCCGGCCTGCGCCGACGGCTTGCGCGCAGCGCTGGCGCTCTACCACGGCCCGCTGCTGGCAGGCTTTAGCCTGCGCGACAGCCCCGCGTTCGAAGAGTGGCTGCTCCTGCAGCGGGAACGCTATCACCGGCTGGCGGCGGAGGGCGCGGCTGCGCTGGCCCAGGCGGATCCACGCGAGCGGGCTCTCGAATACGCCCGCCGCTGGGCTGAGCTGGAGCCGCTCGACGAGTTCGCACACCGCCGGGTGATGCGCCTGCTGGCAGAGACGGGCCAGCGATCGCTGGCTCTGGCCCAGTACGAGTCGCTCCGCCGCACCCTGCGCGCGGAGCTGGGGGTGGAGCCCGATGAGGCCACGCGCGTGCTCGCCGAGCGCATCCGCTCGGGGACGGTGGGGCCGGTCGCCACGGGACAGGCGGCTGTTGTTGCAGGGGCCGCCGCGCCTGCGGGGCAGCCGGGCGATCATTTCGCCGGGACGGTCGCCCTGCGCAATGAAAAGGCGGGGAGAGACGCCTGGCCGGGAGCCAGACACAATCTGCCCGCCGCAGTGGACTCCTTCGTGGGCCGCGAGCGCGAGCTGCGCGAGGTTGCCGCCCTGTTGGGCGCCCCCGGCGTGCGGCTGGTGACGCTGGTGGGCGCGGGCGGCATGGGCAAGACGCGCCTGGCGCTGGAGGTGTCCCGCGCAGCCTTGACCCGGTTCCCTGATGGTGCGTGGCTCGTGGATCTCACCCCGCTGCCCGCGACACCCTCAAGCTCAGAGACCAGCAACAGCGCCCAGCCCGTATGCCAGGCGATCGCCCTCGCGCTGGGGCTCGCCCAGGTGGAGGACGAGCGCGGGCTGGTCCTGGCGCTGCGCGAGCGGCAGATGCTGCTCATTCTGGACAACTGCGAGCACGTCCTCGAGGGGGCAGCCCCAGCCGCAGCGCATCTGCTCCGCGACTGCTCGCAGGTCAAGCTCCTGACCACGAGCCGCGAGCCTCTGCGCCTGGCCGGCGAGCACCTCTACGAGGTGCCGCCTCTCGGTTTGCCGCCCGATCGCGATGGCGACCAGGACGCCAACGCGGCGTTGGCCTGCGGCGCCGTGCGACTGCTGGCGGAGAGGGCGGGAGCCGCGCGCTACGGGTCGCGGATCGACGCTGGTAACGTCCACGCGGCCGTGGGAGTCTGCCGGCATCTGGACGGGATGCCGCTGGCGATCGAGCTGGCCGCGGCACGGCTAAGCGCTCTGAGTCTTGAGGAGCTGGCAGCGCGTTTGGAGCAGATCTCGGACGCCGATGGTGCGGCCGTCGCGGGCCAGCGATGGGCGCTCCTCAACGCCGGCAGCCGCGCTTCACACCGGCGGCAGCAGACGCTGCTCAACACCGTCGCCTGGAGCTACGGCCTGCTGGAGCCGTTGGAGCAACATCTGTTCGATCGTCTCAGCGTCTTTGCCGGTAGTTTCACACTGGAGGGCGCCTGCGCGCTTTGCATCGATGGGGACGCGATCGATCCGGCGCGCGTGCCGGGGCTGCTCGCGGGACTGGTGGATCGCTCGTTGGTGCAGCGCCTGCCCCCGGAAGCGGGTGCGCAGCGATACCGGCTGTTGGAGACGCTGCGCGCCTACGGGCGCGAGCGGCTGGAGCAACGGGGGGAGACCGCCGCGGTGGATGGCGCGTTCATCAACTATTATGTGCGTCTGACGGAGGAGGCCGAGCCCAATCTGCGTACGAATGAACCAGTCATCGTCGAGACCATGCGCCGGCTGGATGAGGAGAACGCCAATCTGCGGGCGTCCGTCCGGCGCGCACTGGACCGGGGTGATCCCGAGAGCGCGCTGCGCATCGCGACCGCGGCCGAATGGTGGCTGATGTACCATACCCACCTTCAGGAGTATGTGGGCGATATTCGAGAGGCCTTACAGCGGGAATGTGGCTTGCCGCCGGCGTTGCGCTCCAGGGCCTGGGACGTGGTGGGGCTCTACGACCTCAACTGGAATCGCCTTGACGAGTGGGAGTCCGCCTCGCTCAAGCAGCTTGAAACGGCGCTGGAGGCGGAGGACGATAGCACGGTCGGCTGGGCCCACGAGCGCCAGGCGATGTGCGCGTCGTTTCTGGGCCACGGGGAGCGCGCTGAGGCGCTGCACCGCCAGGCCCTGGAGCTGGGACGCGCGGCGGGGGACCGCCAACTGGCGCGCATGACCGAGTTGCTTCTGATCTATGCCCTGCCGGCCGGGGAGCAACTGCCGGCCATCGAGCGGCTGTTGCCTGACGAACCAATGCCTCCCGACGCGTACGCCTATCAGCAAGCGGCAAACGTAGCCTGGGGCGCGGGCGAGTTGACCAGGGCAGAGCACTATATGCGCGTCACGGTGGAATGCTGGCGCGGCCTAGGGAACCGGGTGATGGCCGGGAGCGTGTCTTGCAGGCTGGCGGCCCTCTGCCTGCAACGCGGGGCCCCGGAAGCCGAAGTGCTCGAGCTGCACACGCAGGGCGAGGCGCTGCTCCGTCACTCGGGTCACCTGCGCGCCCATCTGGAGCGGGTGGGCACCCGCGGGGAGTTGCTCTACCAACTCGGGCGCCTGGCCGAGGCCGACGCGTGCCTGGAGGAGGCGGTGGCACGGGCACTGCAGCTGCAGGAGTTGGACTACCTCTACGACGACAGGCTGCGCCTGGCGCTGGTGCGCGCCGAGCGCGGTGATCTGGCGGGCGCCCGCGCGGCGCTGGCGGCGGCCGAGGCGGCCACCATCCACCGCGATGATGGGCGGGAGGCCGCGCTGCTGGACACGCAAGGGAGGATAGCGTTGCTGGCCGGGGACGCGCAAAGCGCCGTCGCGCCGTTACGCGCTCAAATCGAATATGTGCGCAGCCTGGAGTGGCGCACGGCCGTCGCCCCGGCGCTGGAGCATCTCGCCTGGGCGCTGGCGGCGCTCGGTGACATGGAGGAGGCCGCAGCGCTGCTGGCCGAAGCAAGGCGCGAGCGCGAGGCCACGGGCACAGTGCTCTACCCGGTGGAGATCGCGCACCACGAGCGGGCGGTGGCGCTGGTGGGCAGGTGGCAGTAACGGTGCGGGTTACCTGTGGGGCGCGGCTCTCCAGAGCCGCGCTTCGAGCACCGGCTAAAGCCGGCGGTCCAGACCAGGCACTGGCCAGCGGACGCCGGGCTGAGGCCAGCCGCGTCCGCCGGAACGGCAGTGACGATATGAATGGGGATCACGGCGGGTGAGGCCGCTGGGTACAGCGGACACCCGCCGCCCGGTCAGGCGCCGCGGCGGTTGGAGCACCCTCTCCTGAGCCGGCAAGATGCCGGCGGTCCAGTCGGGGCACTCATGGCTCGACGGGAGCACCGGGGCTTTTGGGGCGCGTGCGGCTCGGAAGCCGGCTCCAGACCCGCGTTGCGCCGGAATCGGCTAAAGCCGGCGGTCCAGACCAGGCACTGGCCGGCCGACGCCGGGCTGAGGCCAACCGTGTGCGCGGGGACAGAGTAGCGTGTTGACTATCGTTCGCGGCGGGTGAGGGCACCCGCCGCCCACGCGGCCACCCGCCGCCCGGTCGGGCGCCGCGACGGTTGGAGCACCCTCTCCTGAGCCGGCAAGATGCCGGCGGTCCGGTCAGGCTCGTCTACGCCGTACCACAGCGCCGGCAAGATGCCGGCGGTCCAGGCCAGGCGCTGGCCGGCGGACGCCAGGCTGAGGCCAGCCGTGTCCGCCGGAACGCGAGTGATGACTCATTTGGGGACTGCGGCGGGTGAGGGCACCCGCCGCCCAACGGGTCTCCAGACCCGCGTTGC
>JAAZBY010000490.1 GCA_012513595.1 Chloroflexota bacterium | reverse complement strand
GCGCCGAGAACAGCCGCACCCACTCCCGGTAGGTCGGCTGCAGGAACTCGCGGGCCATCTTGGGCGAGATCATCGAGTGCGCCTTGTAGGCCATGTCCTCGGACATGTGCAGGACGTCCACCGACACCTGCTCCAGCAGCCGCTCAAAGACCATCACGGTGAACTCGGTCCAGAACTCGGCCATCTCATGGACGAACTCGGGCTCGGTGGCCATCAGGATGCAGAGGTTCTCCATCCCGACCCACTCGCGCATCTGCCAGAACGGCCCGTTGACCGAGACCGACGTGGCCAGGCCGGCCTCCTGCGCCCTAGTGGCGCGCTCGGCGAGGTCGTCGGCCAGGCGGGCCGGCTCGTCGGCCTTGTACCGCCAGATGATGTTCTCCCAGTCCTCACGGTTGGAGACGGGGAACTTGTGCCACTTGCGCGTGACGAAATCCTTGGCTGAGCGGATGTAGGTGACGTCGAACTCGTCCGAGATCTCGGTGATGGCACCCATCCAGTCCTGCACGATATAGTGCCCATCTTTGTGCTCGAGCACCTTCTCTTCGAACTGGGGGATCATGCGCGTGTCGACGCCGTAGCCGAGCGAGGTGTGAAAGGCCTCCCCGGGCACCTTGAGGATCGCGGCCAGCGCGTCGAGGTAGTGCGTGTCGGCCGGCAGGCCCTGCTCGTGCCAGGCCCTCAGGGTCGATTCGCGCGGGCCGCCCGGCGTGAGGGGCACCCGGTCGGGCCTGCCGAACAGCAGGGTCTGGAGTAGCCGGTCGCGAGGGTTCATCTGCGGGTCCTCCCTTGGCAAGAATAAGGTGTCGTGGCTCGGCCGGGGTCAGTCGTCGGTCCAGTCGCGTTCGCGCAGGCGCCGGGCCAGCGCGCCGGGCACCCGGCCGCTGCGCCCCAACGTCTCGATGGCATCATCCGCGTCGTCAAAGTCGATCGGCTCGACGCCGTAGAGATCATCGATACTCCCGCCGTCCCTGTCAAGCTCGGCAGGGCGCACGCCGAACAGCCCGGTGACGAGGTCGGCGGCCTCGGCGGCGCTGGCGAAGGGCCTGGCGCCGGCCTCCTGCCACATCTGGGTGATGGGGTCCCCACTGCCCGACCAGACGTAGACGCCCCGCCCCACCCCGCGTAGCTGGCCGTCGGGGAGGAGTTCGCTGGGCGTCAGGCGCGGCTCGACGAGGACGAGCGCGTCGGCCAGCGCCGCGACCAGGGTGAGGCGCCCGCGGGCGGCGGCCTCGCCACCGGTGACGTCGGGCCCCAGCGGGCTGAGCACCAGGAGCCGCCCGGCGCCGATGTCGCCCTCCAGCGCGGCCAGCACCCGGGCAAACACGCGGATGCCCACCGGCAGCACCATCGTCACGCGCCCCTCGGCGGCGCGGGCCGTCTCGAGCGCCAGGCGGTCGACGCCTTGGCCATAGCCACCCACCAGGTGATGGCGGTCGCCGGCCAAGGTCAGGGCGATGGCCGACGCCAGGGCCTGCGCCTCGGGCGAGGGGTCCTCCGCGCCGAGCAGCGCCACCCCCGGCTGGGTGAGGAGGCCGGTGTTGCCGCGGTAAAAGAGAAAGTAGGGCAGGCGCTCCTCGGGGAGGCGCTCGGCAAAGGCGTCGGGGTAGGCCACGTCGACGCGGGTCAGCATGCGGACGTCGATGGCGGCCAGCTCATCGAGGAGGCGGGCCTGGTCGGGGGCCAAGCGCTCGGCGCCGCGCAGCAGGGCGGCGTCGGTCTCCGAGAGGGACATACCGTGGGCCAGCTCTGATTCGGGCAGTTGGAAGAGGGTGGCCAGCGGCTGGTTCTCCTCGATACACCACTTGTGGACGATCCGCTTGGCCAGGCTGCGATTGAGGGGGCTGGCGCTGAGGAGGGCCAGCCAGTAGGGCGCGTCGAGCGCGGGCTTGTAGGGCATCGGGGTCCTTTCCGGCGGCAGGGCGGGCGCAGGGGGTATTATAGCACCGCGCCCGCCCCCCCGGCCAACGCGCGGAGGGGAGGGTTCACCACCGAGCCACAGAAAACACGGAGAAGACAAGGCGGCAATCTCCCCCCACCCGCCCCCCTTGCGCCCCACGCTCGGCGTGCTATCCTCCCCCCGTCGGCCGCCGCGCACGCAGAAAGAGGGGCACCCATGGGCATCTACCTCGGGCTGGACCTGGGCACTACCACCATCTCCGCCGTGGCGCGCGACGCCTCCTCCGGCGCGGCGCTGGCCACGGTCACCCTCCCCAACAGCGCCCGGCCGGCGGCCGCCGCCCCCGGCCGCGCCGAGCTGGACCTGGCCGCCCTGGGCGCCCTGGCCACCCGCGCCCTTGGCGATCTCGCCGGCCGGCTGGGCGCCCGCTCCGCCGCGGTCGCCGGCCTCGGCGTGACGGGCCAGATGCACGGCCTGGCCCTCCTTTCGCCCGAGGGGAGGCCCCTCGGGCCGGCCATCACCTGGCAGGACGAGCGCGCCCTCGCCCCGGCGCCGCCCGCCGGCGCCGTCACCGCCGCTGGCGCCCCCGCCGCCGAGACCGTACTGGCGCGCTTTCTCCGCCAGGCCGGCGGGCTGGCGGCCCTCTCGCGGCTGGGGTGCCGGCCGGCGGCGGGGTACGCCGGCGTCACCCTCTACGCCCTGGCGCTGGAGGGCGCCCTGCCCGCCAGGCCGGCCCTGGCCTGCACCATCCCCGACTCGATGGTGTCGTTCCTATCCGGCGCGGCGCCCCACAGCGACCCCACCGACGCCGCCTCGACCGGCCTCTACGACGTGGTCGCCGCCCGCTGGGACGTGGCCCTCGCGCGGCGCTTGGGGCTGCCCGCGGCCCTCCTTCCTCCGGTCCGCCCCTCGGGCTCCGTCGCCGGCGGGCTGCGGGGGCCCGTGGCGGCCGAGTGCGGCCTGCGGGCGGGGCTGCCCGTCCACACCGCCCTGGGGGATAACCAGGCCGCCTACCTTGGCAGCGTGGCCGCGCCGGAGGGCACCCTGCTCCTCAACGTGGGCACCGGCGCGCAGATCTCGGCCTGGCGGGCCGAGTTCGCGGCGCTGCCCGGCGTCGAGGCGCGCCCCCTGCCCGGCGGCGGGTACCTGCTGGTGGGGGCGGGGCTATCGGGCGGGCGCTCCTACGCCCTGCTGGCCGGGCTCTTCCGGCAAGCCGGGGAGGCGCTCTGCGGCGCCCGGGTGAGCGAGGCGGCCCTCTACGCGCGCCTGAACGCCCTGGCCGCCGAGGTCGCCCCGGGGGCGGACGGTTTGGTCTGCGCGCCCTGGTTCGCCGGCTCTCGGCGAGACCCGGCGCTGCGGGCCTCCTTCAGCGGGCTCACGGCCGCCAACCTGACCCCCGGGCACCTGGCCCGCGCCCTCCTCGAGGGGCTGGCCAACGACCTAGCCACCTTCCACGCCGAGATGGCCCCCGCCCTGCCGCCAGCGCGCCGGCTGGTGGGCGCCGGGAACGCCGTGCGCTCGAACCGGGTGCTGCGAGAGGCGCTGGCCGGGCGCTTTGGCCTGCCCCTGGCGGTGCCGGCCTGTGCGGAGCCGGCCGCGGCGGGCGCGGCGCTCTTGGCCGCCGTCAGCAGCGGGGAGATCGCCACCCTGGGGGAGGCGATGGCGCGTGTGCATTATGTGGAGGGGGAAGAGGGCTAACCACCGAGGCACAGAGAACACGGAGAAGAAAAGACGGCCGACCGCGCGCCCGGCCGGCCGCGGCGGGCCGATTTGGAGCCGCCACGTGCGCCGGGCGCACACCGGCAGGCATGAAGACGGGGCGCGCGCGGGCCGATATGGAGTGCGGCGCCCCAGCGCCGCTCCGGCGCGG
>JAAZBY010000489.1 GCA_012513595.1 Chloroflexota bacterium | reverse complement strand
TCGATGGCGACCATGGCCTCGGCATAGTTGGTGGCCAGGGGCTTTTCGCAGAGGATGTGCTTGCCGGCCTCCGCACAGCGCACCGTCCAGCGGGCATGGAGGTGGTTCGGCAGGGCGATGTACACCGCCTGCACCTCGGGGTCGGCCAGTAACGCCTCGTACCCCTCGTAGCGCCTGGGCGCGCCGAACTCGTCGCCAAAGGCGTCGGCCGCCGCCTGGGTGCGGCTGGCCACCGCCAGCAGCCTGCCCGTGGTACTGGTGGCCAGGGCCCCCGCGAAGCGATGCGCAATGCCCCCCGTCCCGATGATGCCCCAGGCCAGCGCCGCCCCCGTCGTCTTCATGTCTGCCATGGATCTCCCTTTCTGCCTCTCGTTGTGTCAGGTGCCAGCCAGGCGCCCGCCCGGTCCGGTCTCCATCCCGATCCGCGTCGCCAGTGAAAGCATCGCGACTGATCCCGCGCCTCGCGTCTATGCTATGGCCAGGCCGGCCGCTACCGAAGCGGGTACGCGCCGCGCTCCTCGAGCAGGCCGGTCACCCAGGCTATGCGCTCGATGGCCGAATCGGGCATGACGTTGTCTGCCACGCCCAGGATGAAGGCCTGGCCAGGGGCGATGACCCCCAAAAGATCGGCCACGTAGCTGCGGAACTCCTCCTCCGGCACGGTAGGCGAAAGGAGCAGCGAGGGGAGGCCGCCCCAGATGATCACCCGCGTGCCCCAGGCCTCGCGGGCCCGCCGCAGCGTCAGGGGGACCATCGGCGCCGTCACAAAGCACTCCACCATGTCCCATCTGGCCGTCTCGATCAGGTCCAGGATCGCCGATGTGTCGTTGTCACCGTGCATGGCCACGGACTTGCCGTGGGCGTGCAGGAGCGGCATGAAGCGGGCATAGTAGGGCAGCACGTAGCGCCGGAACAGCCGCGGCGGCGTGAACTGCGTCGAGAGGTGTTGGCCGTGCAGGATCAGCCGCGCCGGAGACTCGGCCACCACCGGCCACATGCGCTCGGCCTCCGCCTCGGCCATGACCTCGAGCAGGTGCGTCACCTCCGCCGGATAGTCGGCGAGGTGGTAGAAGCCGTGCTCGTACCCCGCCCCGTTCTCCAGGAACTCGTGCAGGGGCACGTCCCCGGCAGAGACCATCGGCAGCCCGTCCGGCCCGATCTCCTCGTCGTAGGCGCGGAAAGCGTCGTAGCAGGGCCGCCAGTGCCGGTGTTGCCAGATCCACTCCCAGACGCCATAGTCGGCCGGGCCCTTGAGCGGGTACTCCTCGATGCGCGCCGGCAGGCCCAGGCGGTCCAGATCGTCCGAGTGACGCATGACGCGCCGCAGGCTGCCGACCGGCGTGTGCCACTCGGTGATCTCGTGGCGCCCCTCGCGCCGCTCGACGACCTCGATCCCCTCGTCGACGACCTCGAACACCCGGCCGTCGCGCGCCGGGGTCCCCAGGCCGAGGTCGCGCTCCACCTCACGCAGCGACCGGCCCGCCCAGCGGGCCGGCAGCGTTCCCGCCAGCCGGTGGGCGTTGTACCAGAGAGAGAGCCGTGGAACCCACGGCACCCGGTCCGGAGGCCGGCCAGACAGAACGGCCAGGATACGCTCACGGTTGTTCATGCGACCCCCCGAGGGCTGCCAGCGAACGAGCGGCACGGTGGCCCCTCACGCAGGCGCGACACCAACTCCCGGCAGGCACTGGCAAAGATGCCGACGTCGACCCCCAAGGAGATGTACTGCACCCCCAGGTCCATCCAGCGCCGGGCCGTGGCGGGGTCCGCCGCAAAGGTGCCGGCCCACTTGCCGGCCGCACGGATCTGGCGCGTCGCCCGCTCCATCCCGGCGATCACGCGGGGATCGTTCACCTGCCCCGGGATGCCGAACGACTGCGACAGGTCGTATGGCCCGAGAAAGACCACGTCGACGCCGCCGACCGACAGGATGCCGTCCAGGTTCTCCAGCCCACGCACGCCCTCGACGTGGATGATGACGAGCTGCTCGCGGTTGAGGGCATCGGTGACGCCGTCGGTGCCGTGGATGGCATAGTCGCCGGCGCGCGTATAGTAGGAGAGGCCGCGGCGGCCCAGCGGCGCGTACTTGGCCGCGCGCACCACCGCCTCGGCGTCCTCGCGGGTCTCGATCTGGGGCACCTGCACGCCGGCCGAGCCAATGTCGAGCGCGCGCTGGATCAGCGACGGCTCGTTGGCCCGCACGCGGATGATCGGCGCCAGCCCCACGCCCTGGGCAGCGCGACAGAGGTCCTCGGCGGTGTCGATGGAGAGGGGCCCGTGCTCCGTATCGATGATGGCATAGTCCAGGCCGGCTAACCCCACCGCCTCGATGAACGCGCCGTAGCCGCAGTTCATGAACGGGCCAATGACCACCTCGCCCTGGGTGAGCCTGCGCCGTAGCGTGTTCTCTCGTACCACTTGCCCGCCTCCGCTGCCGCTGGCCACTCTGTACGTCGGGGCGAGTCTATGCCGGGCCTCTTTGGGCGTCAAGCGTCTCTGCGTCGCGGTTGCCGGCGCGGTTTCGCCTG
>JAAZBY010000488.1 GCA_012513595.1 Chloroflexota bacterium | reverse complement strand
GATCGCCAACATGTTCTTCATCCCGCTGGGGATGCTGAACGGCGCCAACGTGAGCATTGGCCAGTTCCTGTTCTCCAACCTCCTGCCGGTCACCATCGGCAACATCATCGGCGGGGGCGTGCTTGTCGGCGCCATCTACTGGTGGGTCTACCTGCGCGACGATCAGGCAGCCGCCACCAAGTAGCCCCCCGCTCATACCTCCTATAGGAACGCCGGGCAGCACTCTCGCTGCCCGGCGTTTTCCGTCCCCGTCCCAGTCGCCGGAGTACCCCTCCCGGAGTACAATAGCCAGGATGCATGAGCTATCGATCACCGAAGACGTCCTCCGGATCGCCACCGAACACGCCGAGAAGGCTCAGGCCGCCCGTATCACGCGGATCAACCTCGTGGTCGGGGACCTGAGCAGCATCGTCGACGATTCGGTCCAGTTCTACTTTGACTTTCTTAGCCGCGGGACCATCGCCGCGGGGGCCACGCTGCACTTTCAGCGGGTGGCGCCGCGCTTGCGCTGCCGGCAGTGCGCGGCCGAGTTCCCCATGAGAGACATGGACTGGACCTGCCCGCAGTGCGCGGCCGTCGGCGGAGACGTCGTGGCTGGCAGGGAGTTTTACCTCGAGTCGATCGAGGTGGAGTAGGAGAGCGCGCATGGCCGAGGTACAGGTCGTCCAGCAGTTCATGCAGGCCAACGATCTCGTGGCCGCTGAGACCCGGCGCACGCTGGCCGAGCGCGGCATCGTGGCGCTCAACCTGATGGCCTCCCCCGGCGCCGGCAAGACCAGCCTGATCCTGCGCACCATCGCGGCGCTGGACGGGCGCGTGCGCGTCGGCGTCATCGAGGGGGACACCGCCTCACGGGTTGACGCGGACAGGGTGGCCACCGCCGGGGTGCCGGTGGTGCAGATCAACACGGGGGGCGGCTGCCACCTCGACGCGCCCATGGTGCGCTCGGCGCTGGCGGAGCTGCCGCTCGACGCGATCGACCTGCTCTTGATCGAGAACGTCGGCAACCTGATCTGCCCGGCCGGTTTTGCCCTGGGCCAGTCGTTCGACGTCGTCATCGCCAGCGTCCCGGAGGGGGACGACAAGCCCTACAAGTACCCGGGCATCTTTATCCAGGCAGATGTCGTGGTGATCAACAAGACCGACCTGCTCCCCTACCTGGACTTTGACCTGCCGGCCTTCCGCGCCCTGGTGCGCGGGATCAACCCCGACGCGTTGATCTTTGAGGTCTCCTGCCAGACGAGTGAGGGAATCGAGGCCTGGGCCGCCTGGTTGGCCACGTTGCAGCCCCAACTGGGCTAGATGGGTGTGGCGTGACCACTTCTGTGCGGGAGTTGGTGCAGATTGCGGTGACCGGGGTGGTGCAGGGGGTGGGTTTCCGCCCCTTTGTGTACGGCCTGGCCCAGCGCTGGGGGATCACCGGGTGGGTGCTGAACCACTCGGGCGGGGTGACCATCGAAGCCGAGGGGCCGCCCGACGTGCTGGACGCCTTCATCGCCGCGCTGCGCCGCGAGGCTCCGCCGCTGGCGCGCATCGACTCGCTGGAGGTCCTGGTGTGCCCCGTGGCGGGGCACACCCGTTTTGAGATCCGCCCCTCCCAGGGGCGCCCCGGCCAGCACCTGCCCGTGCCGCCCGATGTGGCCACCTGCGCCGAGTGCCTGCGCGAGGTGCTCGACCCGGCGGACCGCCGCTTTCGCCACCCCTTTGCCAGCTGCGTCAACTGTGGGCCGCGTTACACGATCATTTCCGCGCTACCCTACGACCGCGCCCGCACCAGCATGGCGACCTTTCCGCTGTGCCCGGCCTGCCAACGCGAATGTGCGGACGCCGCCGATCGGCGCTTTCACGCCCAGCCGAACGCTTGCCCGGCCTGCGGACCGCGCCTGAGCCTGGTGGCCGGCGCGGCGCAGCCCCACCTGGCCCTGCCCCCGGAGGACGGCCGCGACGCCCTGGCCCGCGCAGCACAGATGCTCGCCGAGGGCGCCGTTCTTGCCATCAAGGGGCTGGGCGGGTTCCACCTGGCCTGTGACGCCACCAACCCCGAGGCGGTGGCCACCCTGCGGCGCCGCAAGGCACGCCCACACAAGCCCCTGGCCGTGATGATGGCCGACCTCGCCACGGTGCGGCAGCACTGCCTCGTCAACGCCGCGGAGGCGCAGCTCCTGGCCGGGCCGGAGGCACCGATCGTCCTGCTCCCCTGGCAGAGCGGGTCGACAGTGACGGAAGAGGTGGCCCCGGGGCAGCGCTTTCTGGGGGTGATGCTGCCGACCACGCCGCTCTACCACGTGCTGGCCCGCGACGTGGGCCGCCCGCTGGTGATGACCAGCGGCAACCTGGCCGAGGAGCCGCTAGCCGCCGAGAATGGCGAGGCGCTGGAGCGCCTTGCCCCGCTGGCCGATGCGCTGCTGCTCCACGACCGGCGCATCCAGGCCCGCTGTGACGACTCGGTCTGGTTCGTGCCGGATGTCGCTGGCGAGCCCGTGCCGCAGCCGATCCGGCGGGCACGGGGCTATGCGCCGCTGCCGGTGCCACTGCCGTTCGAGGTCCCCCCGACGCTGGCCTGCGGAGCGGAGATCAAGAACACCTTCTGCCTGGCCCGCGGCACCCAGGCCTTCCTGTCGCAGCACATCGGTGACCTGGACGGCCTGGCTACCCTGGAACACTGGGAGCGCACCCTGGCCCACTACCGGGCCCTGTTCGGGATCGCCCCCGACTATGTCGCGGTCGATCTGCACCCGGATGCCGTGGCCTCGCGCCTGGGCCGCGACATTGCCGCGCGGCGCCGCGAAGTCGCCGCGCGGCGCCGCGAAGTCGCCGCGCGGGGCCGCAAAGTCGCCGCGCAAGAGGGGCTCCCCGTCGTGGAGGTGCAGCATCATCACGCCCACCTGGCCGCCTGCCTGGCCGACAATGGCTGGCGCCCGGAGGATGGCCCGGTCATCGGCGTGTGCCTGGACGGTGCCGGCTACGGCACGGACGGCCACATCTGGGGCGGCGAATGGCTGGTGGGGGACTATGGGGGCGCCGTACGGCGCGGACGCCTGGAGTACCTGCCCCTCGCCGGCGGGGACGCCGCCACCCGCCATCCCTGGCGCACGGCGGCCGGCTACCTGCAGGCCCTCCTCGGCGAGGCCCCGGAGTGGCTGGTGCCCGCAGGCGCCCCTGCCGGCGCGCTGGCCGCGCTGCGCCAGCAGGTGGCGCGCGGCGTGAACGCCCCGCTGACCTCCTCGATGGGCAGGCTGTTTGACGCTGTGGCCGCGCTCATGGGGGTCCGCTCGTCGGTCACCTATGAGGCGCAGGCGGCCATCGAGCTGGAGATGCTGGCCATCGGCGCGCGCGGCGAGGGCGGCGCCGGCTACCCCGTTCCGCTGGACCGCACGGAGGAGGGCTGGGTCGCCCGGCTGGGACCGCTCTTCCGCGCGCTTCTTGGGGATATCGCCCGCGGCGAGGACCCGGGCGCCATCGCGCGCCGCTTCCACCTCTCGGTGGTGCGCCTGACGGCCGACCTCTGCCGGCGGATTGCCGGCGAGACCGGTCTGGATGTCGTGGCGCTGAGCGGGGGATGCTTCCAGAACCGTCTCCTCCTGGGCGAGACCGTCACCGCGCTGCGCGGCCAGGAGCTGCGCGTGCTGCTCCACCATCAGGTGCCGGCCAACGACGGTGGGCTGAGCCTGGGCCAGGCCGTCATCGCCCAGCAGATGATAGGGAGGGGCTAGCCGCCATGTGCCTTGCCGTGCCCGCCAGAATCGTATCGATCCAGGGTGAGATGGCCGTTGTGGAGATCGGCGGCGTCGCCCGCAGCATCAGCCTGGCGCTCACCCCGGATGCTCAGATGGGGCAGTACGTGATCCTGCACGCCGGCTTTGCCCTCAACGTCCTCGACGAGGCCGAGGCGCAGGAGACCCTGCGCCTGTTCGCCCGCATGGAGGAGCTGGCGGCCGCCGAGCGCGAGGAGAACTCTCCCCCCGCAGGCGAGGAACACCGGTGAAGTACGTCGACGAGTTCCGCGACCCGCAGCTGGCCGGTGGCCTGCTCGAGCGGATCGCCCAGCGCAGCACGCGGGCCGTGCGGCTGATGGAGTTCTGCGGCGGGCACACCCATGCCATCCTGCAGCACGGGCTGCGCCAGCTGCTGCCGCCCACCGTGACGCTGCGCTCGGGGCCGGGTTGCCCGGTCTGCGTCACCTCTGCACACGACCTGGACGTGGCCATCGCCCTGGCCGGCGTGCCCGGGGCCATCCTGGCCACCTTTGGAGACATGGTACGCGTGCCGGGCTCTCGCGAGAGCCTGCACGACGCGCGGGCGCGCGGCGCCGACGTCCGCGTGGTCTACTCTCCGCTGGACGCGCTGACCCTGGCCGAGGCGCACCCCGGCCGCCCGGTGATCTTTCTGGCCGTCGGCTTTGAGACCACTGCCCCGACCGTGGCCGCCACCCTGCTGCGGGCGGAGGAGCGCGGCGTGGGCAACCTTTACGTGCAGTCGCTGCACAAGTTGACCCTGCCGGCCGTGCGCGCGATCCTCGCCGACGGAGAGGTGCGCCTCGATGGGGTCATCGGCCCGGGGCACGTGGCCACGGTGACCGGTTCGCGCGCCTGGCGCCTGCTGCCCGATGAGTACCGCGTTCCCTGTGCCATTGCCGGGTTCGAGCCGGTCGACCTGCTGGCCGCCATCCTGGCCCTGGTGGAGATGGCCGAAGACGGGCGCCCCGACCTGGCCAACACCTATGGGCGCAGCGTCCGCCCGGAGGGCAACCCGCGGGCGCAGGAGGTGATGCTGCGGGCCTTCCACGAGGTGGACGCGGAATGGCGGGGGCTGGGGACGCTCCCAGGGAGCGGCCTGGGCCTGCGTGAGGCGCTGGCTCATCGCGATGCAGCACGGGTCTTTCGCGTCGACGTGCCACCGCCAGCCCCGCCCCGGGGCTGCCGCTGCGGAGACATAGTCCGTGGGGCGCTGGAGCCGGGCGACTGCCCGCTGTTCCGCGTGGCCTGCACACCGGCGCGGCCGGCGGGGCCCTGTATGGTCAGTGCCGAGGGGGCCTGTGCCGCGTATTTCCGTTACGGAGGCGACGAGTGACGCCACGCGTCGGCACGGTCACTATGGCGCACGGCAGCGGGGGCACCGCCAGCCGCGACCTGGTGCGCGACCTGTTCCTGGCCCACTATGGCACCCCGACCCTGGCAGACCTGGGGGATGCAGCGCTCCTGGCGCTGCCTGGCGGACGGCTGGCCTTCACCACGGATAGCTACGTGATCTCTCCGCTCTTCTTCCCGGGCGGCGACATCGGCCGGCTGGCCGTGTGCGGCACGGTGAACGACCTGGCGGTGGCGGGGGCCACGCCCTGTTACCTGAGCGCCGGGTTCATCCTTGAGGAGGGGCTGCCGCTCGAGGTGCTCGACAGGGTGGCCGCCTCGATGGGTGAGACGGCCCGCGCCGCGGGGGTTCAGATCGTCACCGGAGATACCAAGGTCGTGGAGCGCGGCGCGGCGGACGGGCTGTACATCAACACCGCCGGCGTGGGCACGGTTCCCGACGGGCGCCTTTTGGGGCCCGGTCAGTTGCGCCCTGGGGACTGCCTCCTGGTCAGCGGGACCATCGGCGACCACGGCCTGGCGGTCATGCTCACCCGCGAGGGGTTCGCCTTCCAGTCCGACCTGGTCAGTGACTGCGCCCCGCTGCACGATTTGGTGGCCAGCCTGCTGGAGGCCTGCCCGGGCGGCGTGCGCACCATGCGCGACCCGACCCGCGGCGGCCTGGCCTCGCTGCTCAACGAGTGGGCCCTGGCGGCGGGCGTGGGCCTGGAGGTCGCCCAGGCGAGCATTCCACTGCGTGAAGACGTGCGGGCAGCCTGCGAACTCCTCGGGCTGGACCCGCTGTATGCGGCCAACGAGGGCAAGGTGGTGGCGGCAGTCACCCCGGAAGGCGCCGAGAGCGCGCTCTCGGCGCTCCGCGCCCACCCCCTCGGACGGAACGCCGCTGTCATCGGCCAGGTCACCGCTGAGCACGCCGGCCGTGTGGTGCTGCGGACGCCTTTTGGCGCGCGGCGCCTGTTGGGCATGCTGTCCGGCGACCAGCTGCCGCGCATTTGCTGACAGAGCGCCTAGCGCAAGGATGGATGCCACGTGGAGACAAACGATCAGCGACCGGCTATCGGGGCAGACGTGCACGAGGTACGCGGAGGCCAGGCCGTCGCACGGCATATCGACGTGATCATGGAGGAGCCGCTATCGCTGGAGATCAACGGCCAGCCGGCGGCGCTGCTCATGCGCCTTCCCGGGATGGAGAAGGAGTTGGCGGTCGGCTTTTGCATCAGCGAGGGATTGGTCCGCTCCTTTGACGACCTCCTCGGCGTGCATCACTGCGGGCAGGGCCTGCCCGCTGCCCAGGACAGTATCTCCGGCGGGGAAGCCCGTAACCGCGTGCAGGTAACCGCGCGGGAGGCCGGCCTGGACCCCGAGGCTCGCCATGAGGTGGTCCGCCTGGTGCGGGCCGGCTGCGGCGCCGTGGACCTGCGCGAGGCGGACCTGTCGCTTCGGCGCATCGACGACGGCCTGCGCGTGCGGGCCGAAGTGTTGCAGACCCTGCCCCAGGCCATGCTGGACGCGCAGGAACTGCGCCGGACGGTCGGCGGGGTACATGCGGCGGGGATTTTCGCGGCCGACGGCAGCGTGGTGGTGGTGTGTGAGGACATCGGCCGGCACAACGCGGTGGACAAGGCCATCGGCCACTGCCTGCTCCGTGGCATCGCGCTGGCCGATAAGGTACTGCTCTGCACCGGCCGCCTGTCTTACGAGATGGTGATGAAAGCCATCCGGGCGGGATTCCCGGTACTGGCTTCCATCACCGTGCCGACCTCACTGGCCGTCAACCTAGCCGTGGCCTACAACCTGACGCTGGTCTGCCATCTACGCGGCGAGCGGATGACGATCTACGCCCATCCCCAGCGCGTGGCGCTGTGAGGGGCGGCCGCCCGCTCGCGGCGCGGCGCTGGGGCTAGCCCTCCACCCGTTCGAGCATGATGCGGGCGCCCGAGGGGACCCGGCGAAAGATCGTGGCGTCGCCATCTATCTTGCCGAACACGTTCACCGGGCTGGCCGGGCGGATCTCGTTCCCACGGCTCATGGGGGTGCGCCCGAAAAAGATGCAAAAGGCGTGCCCTGGCGGCCAATAGCCCACCTCACCCAGGTCCACCACCGCCTTGGCCTCGTCCTCATCCAGGTGCACGGGGATGCCAAAGTAGATCTCATCGCCCCAAGTGGAGGCCTGGGCCTCGATGGGGAGGGCCTTCCAGATCTCCTGGGCCGTGCGAGAGTCGTTCAGCGTGGCGGTGGCGGTGACGCCGCCGACCGTGATGCGAATCTGAGCCATGGTGCTTCTCCTTATCTGCCGCAGGGCGCGGCCCTGCTGACGGGTCGCCGGGCATTGTAGTATCCGGGCGGGCGGCCGGTCAACAGCGCCCTGGTCGGGGCGGGCATTTGTAGCGCCCGGGGCGCCGCCTTATACTGTCCAGTCGGACGCCCCTACACGTAGCAGAGAACAGCCATGCGAAAGAGCACGGATTACCGCACACTCATGTTTGTTGCCTGGTTGGCGCTGCTGGCCGCCCTGTTGACGGGTTGCCAGCCGACGCAGCACCTGAGCGACCGCGTGGCGTACGGTGACTGGAGCCGGGGCACCCTGGTGGGCCGGGCGGCCATCAACGAGGAAGCCCCTCTGGCCGTGGACCCGTCCGACGGGTCCCTCTGGGTGGCCTGGGTGACTCAGCGCTCTGCAGGGGAAACCGGCCAGGCCATCCAGCTGGCCCGCCTCGACCCTTCCGGCCGCCCGCTCGTCAGCACGCCGCTCGCGCTGGAGGCCCACCGCCCCAGCCAACTGCGGCTGGAGGCGGACCCGTCCGGCACGCTGGACCTCTTCTGGCTGCAAGAGACCGCCGGGAAGGGCCTGCTTTGGCATGCCGTGCTCTCTGCCGAAGGACAGGTGCATTCCGCGGCGGCGTTGACGCCAGCAACGGTCAGCGTGGGCGCCTACGCCACCACTCGCGACCCGGCGGGAGGCGTGGACGTGGTCTGGGCGGCCGATGAGGCCTCCGGCCGCAGCCTGAACTACCTGCACGTCGGCAGCCCAGAGGAAGTAGCTTCGCCGTCGATCCCGTTGGGCGTCGAGGGCCTGGCGTTGGCGCTCGAGCGGGACGCAGAGGGGACGCTGCACATCGCCTGGGCACACGAGCCCGACTATGGTCGGCGCGAGGTACGCTGCGGCACGCTGGACCCGGCGACGGGCGACCTCAGCGAGGTAGCGGTGCTGGCCACCCTGCCGGTGCCGATGGGGCAGGTCCTGCGCGGCCCTGCCCTGGGGTTGGCGGGCGACGGCGTCTACGTCTTCTGGGCACTGGAGCGGCGGGGCGGTGGGCT
>JAAZBY010000487.1 GCA_012513595.1 Chloroflexota bacterium | reverse complement strand
CAGGGACTGCTTGATCTCGTTGGCGGCCTGCCCGGCCAGGGGGCGTTCCATCGCCGACAGGCGCCCAATGCCGCGCAACGTCTGAGTCAGCGCGCCACGCCGTCCCAGGTAGGTATGGTGCCACTCCTCGAGCGCCTCGACGGTCTCGAGCCCCGCCAGGCGCTCCTCGGCTTCTCGCCCGAGTGCTCGCAGTTCCTCTAACATGCTGTTCTCCTTACTGCCGGTGAAGGGCGGCCAGAAGCCCCTCCACCCCAAGACGCAGAAACGCCGCAACTCGTCAGGGACGAAGTTGCGGCGTGCGCACTCCGCGGTACCACCCTCATTGGCTCCCAAAAGAGCCCTCTCATCATCGGCGGCCGCGCCACACGGCGCGCGGTATACCGACTGCCCCGCTAACGGTGGGCATCCGGAGCGACCTACACACGCGAGCAGCCACCTTGGCGACTACTCCCGCTTCAGCCGTCGGCTCCAGAGCGAACTCCGGTGGGCTTGGCCCCGAGAGGACTCGCAGTCCATGATCCTCTCTCCCTGAGGGGCGCCCCCACCCACTCTCTCCTTCACAGCCTTTCGGGGGAAAACATTCTTCTTATGTGTACAGAAGTATAGTGCCCGTCGGACTACCTGTCAAGATTCCCGGGCAGCGACGGAGGCCGCGTGCCGGGCCGGGCAGACGGCTGTTCGCTCCCGCGCATTGACTTGGCCCCGGTTCTTGGTAGACTCGAAGCACGTGGCCTGGGGGCGTCGCCCTCGTGCAGAGCTCGCTGCATCTCCCTTTCACCACACTTGCCAGAGGCCGCAACTTGGGGCACGGCCGGGGGTTATGACCATACAAGGGCTGCCCAGGGAGACCTCATGACTGCGCGCGATGATTCGGACATCCTCCAAGACCTCAAGCACGACCCGGACGCCTTTGGCGAACTCTACGAAAAGTACGTGGACCGCATCTACAGCTACATCTACCACCGGGTGGGCAACGTCCACGATGCCGAAGACCTGACCTCGCGCACCTTCTTCCGCGCCCTGTCGCACATATCGACGTATCAGGACATGGGGCTGCCGTTCTCCGCCTGGCTATACCGCATCGCGCACAACCTGATGGCCAACTGGCATCGTGATCGCGGTCGCCGACCGCTTGTGGCGCTGGAGCAGGTCATCCTGCGCAGCGAAGGCCGCCACCAGAACCCTGAGGCCTTTACCCTCACCTCCGACGATGCGCAGCACCTGCTAACGGTCATTCGCCAGCTTGACTCCCCGCGCCAGGAGCTCCTGGTGCTCAAGTTCATCGAGAATCTCTCCAACGCCGAGATCGGCGCGATCATGGGCCGGACCGAGGGCGCCATCAAGTCCCTCTACCATCGCACGCTGCTGGCCTTGCGGCGAGACCTGACCAAGAAGGGGTTGGACCTGGAATGAGCACCGCAACACATGACGGCTGGGGGGCGCTGTGGCAGTGGCTGTCTCGCCACCGGGAAACGCTGCACCTGCTCCTGGATCTGCTGGCATACCCGTCCGGTCGGACGCCAGTCGCGCCGGAGCCCCTGCAACGGGCGGTTGAGGAGGCCTTCCAGCCCGTGGCGCCCTCGACGGGCTTTCGCCAGCAGCTCCGCCACAACCTATCTCTGGCTGCCTCCAGCCAGGGAGCGGTGGCCATCGAGGACACGCGCCCTTACCGCCGGGCGCTCCTCTGGAGCGTGTCGGCCGCCGTCCTCGCCGCGGGGATTGCCACGGCAGTGGCCCTCACCCACTCGCGCTGGGCCAACGCCGAGCGCTGAGCCCGCCGTGCGCGGCGCACGGGGCGCGCGCCGCGCCCCAAGGAAGATCAAAGGGGCCCTTGGCCGCGGACGGCCAAGGGCCCCTTGATGTCTCTCACGCCAACAGGACGTTCAGGAGGCCGGCTTGATCAGGTGGCAGGCCACCCAATGCCCGTCCCGGTTCTGCCACTCGGGGTCGACCTCGGCGCAGATCGGCATCTTGAACGGGCAGCGGGTACGGAAGTGGCACCCGGAGGGAGGATTGGCCGGGCTGGGCACGTCTCCCTCGAGAATCACGCGGCGGCGCTTGGCCTCCACTTCCGGATCCGGAATGGGCACGGCAGAGAGAAGCGCCTGAGTATAAGGATGCAGTGGGTCCTCATACAGCGTACGGCGGTCAGCCAGCTCCACGATCTTGCCCAGGTACATCACCGCGATGCGGTCCGAGATGTGGCGAACCACCGACAGGTCGTGGGCGATGAACAGATAAGTCAGCCCAAAGCGCTCCTGCAGGTCTTCCAGCAGGTTGATGATCTGGGCCTGGATCGAGACGTCCAGCGCGGAGATCGGCTCATCACAGACGATGAAATCCGGCTGCACGGCGAGCGCGCGGGCCACGCCAATGCGCTGCCGCTGGCCGCCGGAGAACTCGT
>JAAZBY010000486.1 GCA_012513595.1 Chloroflexota bacterium | reverse complement strand
TGGGCGGACGCCAGGGGCTAAAGACCCCTGGCTACGAGAAACGCCCCCTAAAGGGGGCTCAAGACGCGTACGCGCTACGGAGCGGGCCTTGGCCGGCTTCGGCCGGCTTTAGCCGGCGTTCCTTGTAGGGCGGGGTCTTGCCTGCCCCCCGAACGGGGGGAGCCCCGCCCGGCCGGCTGCGGCGGGCCCCGCGGCCCTCGGCTAGCCAAACGTTGTCGTCCCGAGCGGAGTCTTCGGAGCAGCCGGTCCTCCGGCCGGGACCTCGTCTTCGCCTTGCTGTGCGCAGAGCTAGGCCAAGACGATTTTCCGGGCCGCAGACTCCGCTCGGGATGACAACGGTAGGGTCGCCGTCTTGCGCCTGGCTCACCGTCCGGCCGATGCGGAGTCGCCATATGCCGCGGGCCGCACCGGAAGTAGATGCTGCTCCGCTGGCCGTTCTCAGAAAGGTGCGGCATGTGGCGAGAAGGCCCGGTGCCCCGCCCGGTGGACACAGCAGGCTACTGTCTCCAGAGCATATCTACAACCCTCGCCGCGGACCCCCACCGCCGACCCCCAGCGGGAACAGCGGCGATGGATATCACAGGATTAACGACCCAGCAGACTCCTTCCCCCAAGAGCCTGCCTCCGCAAGAGTCCAAGAATCCTGTGAATCCTGTCAATCCTGTCAACCCTGTGACCCCTCTCCTCCTTCTCTTCCCTGCGCCCCTGCTGCTATAATGCTGGCCATAAGCTCCGCCGATAGGCCCCTGCTGCCGCGCCCCTTTGAGGTGATCGCCATGTCCACCAGCCATCGCGCGCCCGTAACCGTCGCCCGCCTGGAACGCTTCCGCCCCACCCACGGCTGGGCCAACCGCCTGCTCTGGGTGGACCTTTCCGACCGCACCATCCGCGCCGAGCCGCTGGACCCCTACGTCCCCGACTATATCGGCGGGCGCGGGCTCGCCGCGCGGCTGGCCTGGGACCTTTGCCCTGAGCCGGTCGACCCCTTCGCCCCCGCCAACCCGCTGATGTTCCTGCCCGGCGCGTTGACGGGCAGCCGCTCGCCGTACTCGGGGCGCACGGCAGTCTGCTCCTTCAGCCCGCAGGCCTACCCACACCCCTGGTTCACCCGCTCCAACATGGGGCACCACTGGGGCGCCGAGCTAAAGCGGGCCGGCTACGACGGCCTCATCGTCACCGGCGCCAGCGATACCCCCGTGCAGCTCATCATCCGCGACGACGAGGTGACCATCGCCCCCGCCGATGACCTGTGGGGCCTGGACGCCTACGACGCCCAGGAGGCCGTGCGCAACGCCTTTGGCGCCGACCTCCGCACGGTGACCATCGGCCCCGCCGGCGAACGCCTCTCGCGCATCGCCACGATCCACACGGCCACCTCCTCCGCCGCCGGGCAGGGGGGCTTTGGCGCGGTCATGGGCGCCAAGCGCCTCAAGGCGATCTCCGTCGCGGGCAGCGGCACCGTCTCCATCGCCCACGAGGAGCCGTTCGCCAACCTGGTGCGCCTGGTGGGTGAGGGCATCCGCACCTACCGCCGCCCGCCGAACACCGCCGCCATGACCGAGCGGCTGCAGCAGGTCTGCCCGGGAGGGCGGGTGCGCCCCTACGCCTGCACGGCGGCCTGCCCCACGCCCTGCAACGCCTACTACTCCAACGTGCGCGGCGTGGCCAGGCCCGACCGCGTCTGGGAGGGGCACTGGACCTGCGTCGGCTCGCTCTTCCGCGGCGTGCCGGAGAGGGGCGGGGTTTACGACTGGGCCCTGGGCGAGGCCGCCGGCCTGGAGATGAACGTCCTCTCCAACCGCTACGGCCTGAACCAGTGGGAGATCATCATCGGCATGGTGCCCTGGCTGGAGCGCTGCGGCTGGGCCGGCCTCCTCTCGGAGTTCAACGGCCGCCCCATCGACTGGCGCTCGCCCCACTTCTGGGCCGAGTTCCTCCACGCCCTGGCCTTCCGCGAGGGCCTGGGTGACGCCCTCGCCGAGGGGGGCGTCCGCGCCGCGCAGGCCTTGGGCCTTGGGCCGCGTCTCCTCGGCCGCTCCTACACCGCCTGGGGCTACGCCGGCCATTGGGACGGCCACGGCTCCCTGGCCAACTACCTGGTGTTCCCCTACTGGGTCGTCTCGGCCCTACAGTGGATGAGCGACACCCGCGATCCCTATTCCTCCAGCCACGGTTATGTCCAGAACGTCATGCGCTGGAGCCCCCTCGGCTCCATGCGCAACCCGGTGAACAAGGGCCCCGCCGTCACCTGGGACGAGATGCGCGGCATCGGCCAGAAGGTGTACGGCTCGCCCGACGCCGTCGACCCGCACTCCGGCTATGCCCACAAGGCCTTCCCGGCCTACTACCACGACCTCCGCTCGGTGATGAAGGACGCGCTCCCCACCGATGACCAGGTGTTCCCCCTGATCTACAGCGTGACGAGTGACGACCGCTTCTTCCGCGTCGGAGATATCGAGGGCCCCGCGGTTGACTCGCACCTCTTCCGCCTGGGCACCGGCGTCGACTGGGACGAGGTCGAGTTCGCCCGCGCCGCCGAGCGCATCTACACCCTCGAGCGGGCCCTGAACGTGCGGCACTGGGCGCGCGACCGCGCCATGGACGAGCAGGCTCTCTCTTCCTTTGAGTATGAGGAGAACTGGCAGAGCCCGGAGCTCGACGCCAAATACGCCCTGGACCGCGAGGCCTTCCGCCCGGTGGCCGACGAGTACTACCGCCACCTGGGCTGGGACGTGGCTACCGGCCGCCCGACCGAGGAGCGGCTCGTGGCGCTCGGCCTGGGCGACGTCTACGCGCCGATGGCGGCCGGGGCGGAGGAGACGGAAGGGCGCCGGTTGGCTCGCCAGGCGACCTCCGGGGGCGCCCGGACCGCCCCCTAGCCGCCCGACGGCCGGCCACGGCGCCGACACACCCCCGGTCCTGGCCGCCCGTGGCCCTGCGGAGAGAAGAGAGGAATGACAGGATTTACAGGATTCACAGGATTAGAAGATGGCTGCACAGACAGGTGCTCGATACAGACAGAGCTAGCCATCTCCCCAATCCTGTGATCCTGTGAATCCTGTCATTCCTGTGAGTCTTGTCTCATTAGCCCCGGATATGGGCCGATCTGCGGGGCGACATAGCCAAAGCGCGCATGTCTGGGATTGCCGCCCCCTCCCCTTGGCCGGCGAGGTGGTTTCGGGTACTATAGGGTCTGTTGTGGGTCGGGCGACATGCCCGGCCGCCGACCGAGACACCTAGCCTCCGCACAGGGGGAACACTATGACCGCCATCTTGCAGTGGTCCATCTGGGAACACGCCTTTACCGCGGCGCAGCCCGCCGAGCGGCCCGACCATGCCGACGGCCAGGCCCTCCTGGCCGTGGCCTTCACCCACCCCGACTCTGGCACCGCGCTGACCCTGGACGGCTTCTGGGACGGCGCCGCCGCCTGGCGCGTCCGCTTTGCCCCGACGCTGCCCGGCACCTGGGAGTGGGCCTCCCGCTCAGCCGACCCCGGCCTTGACGGGCAGGCCGGCACCCTGGAGGTGCGCGCCCCCTCCGCGGAGGAGTGCGCCGCCAACCCCAACCTCCGCGGGCACCTGCGCGTGTCGCCCGACGGCCGCCGCTTCGCCCACGCCGACGGCACCCCCTTCCTCCTCCTGGCCGATACCAACTGGGCCATGAACACCGAGCGCTGCGGCCTCGGCGATGGGGACGGCCCCTTTTACGTGTGGCTGCGCGACCGCGCGGCGGCCGGCTTTACCGCCGTCATGACCGAGTTCTTTGAGATCGACCAGCCCAACGAGGGCGGGCCCGCCTTCCCCGGGAACACCTCCGGCCCGGGCAATGCCCAGTTCACCGACCTGAACCCGGCCTACTTGGCCGCGCTCGATCGCCGTATGGCCGCCCTCTGGGAGGCGGGGCTGGCCGTCTGCGCGCACCCGACCTGGGTCGGCAAGCAGGCCGTCTTTTCCCCAGGCGACGTAACCTGGCTCTCCCGCTACCTGCTGGCCCGCTACGGGGCCTACAACCTGCTCTGGAGCCTCTCGGGCGAGTACCAGTACGCCTACACCCAGCAGCCGCCCTGGACCCTGGCCGACTGGCAAGCCCTGGGGCGGGCCGTCGCGGCGGCCAACGTCTACGGCCACCCCATCAGCGTGCACCCCTCGGGGCGGCAGGGGCTCGAGGACCCCGCGGCCTGGCCGCCGGCCGCCCACCAGGCCTCCTCGGGCGGCGAGTTCCACGACGAGCCCTGGCTCGACCACAACTGGCTGCAGACCGGCCACGCCAGCGACCTCCTCTGGCGGGTGCCCCAGCGCATCGCCGAGAACTATGCCCGGGTGCCGGCCAAGCCCGTCGTGCACGCCGAGGGGTTCTATGAGCAGCAGACCCCCGAGGGCGCCAGCGCCCGCATGGTGCGCTGGCAGGCCTGGACGGCCTTGCTCGACGGCGCCGCCGGCCACGCTTACGGCGCCAACGGCGTCTGGCAGTTCTTCGACCCCCGGGCCCGCATCGGCATCGGCAGGGACCGCGCCAACTCCCAGCCCTGGCACGGCCGTTCCTGGCGCACTTCGCTCGAGGCCTCTGGCGGCCGGCAGCTCATCCATCTGCTCACCTTCCTGCGCAGCATGGAGTGGCACCGGCTGACGCCGCGCCCGGAGTGGTTGCGCGTGCGCGGCGTGCCGGTCGAGATCGATAGCGTCACCGACCCGCACTGCGCCGCCATCGACGATCGCGTCGTCGTCGTGTACATCCCGGCCGGCAACGCCGGCCTGCGCCTGGAGGTGCTGCACCTGGGCGCGCACCAGTACCGTGCTCAGTGGTACGACCCGCGCACCGGCCAGTACTCGCCGGCCAGCGAGCAGCCCGTCCGCGGCGACCGCCTGGAGGGAGCCTGGCGGGCCCCCTCGGTATACCGGCACTCGGACTGGGTGCTGCTGTTGACCGCCATCGACTGAGGGCGGCGCCCGCGTCGCCGCCCCCGGATGCTACCTATTGACCACGTGCCGGCCAGGTTCCAGCGGCAGGCACCCGACCATGCCGAGATCCCAGATGAGGCGCCATGCCCCCTAACCGTCGTAACCGCCAAGCGCCCGGCGCAGCCCTGGCCCGCCTGAACGCCGTCGATGAGCAGACGCTCAGCGCCTGGTCGCTCCTGGTGGCCTGCAGCGCCGTGATCTTTTTCCTGAACACGCGGCCCAACTTCTCCGTCACGTCGAACGCGGCCTGGCGCTACTTTATTGCCCAGGCGGGGCACCTCCTCACCCATGTGGTGTTGGGGGCCTTGGCCTGGCGCGCGCTGACGCGCTCGTTCGGCCACCGCCGGGGCTACTGGCTGGCCTACGCCGGCACGGCGGTGCACGCCGTCGCCGACGAGTGGGTGCAGGTGTTCGTCCCCACGCGCGACGCCAACCTGGAGGACGTCCTGTACAACATCGCCGGCGTGTCTCTGGGGATCGCCATCATGGAGTTCCTGCGTTGGCGCGCGGCGCGCACGGCGCT
>JAAZBY010000485.1 GCA_012513595.1 Chloroflexota bacterium | reverse complement strand
GCGACTGCTCGCCGCCCTGTCTGGAGATCGCCATGTCGTTCGATAGTCTTGTTTCCATGCTGCAAGGGGCGGGGTACGGGGACCGCCTCAAGTACGAAGAGCCGCTGGCCGCGCACACCTCGTTTGCCATCGGTGGCCCGGCAGATCTGTTGCTGGTAGCCCATGAGGTGGACGAACTGGTCGAGGCGGCGGCGCTCGCCCAACGGGCGGGAGTGGCGTGGCGCGTCCTCGGCGCGGGGACCAACGTGCTGGTGGCAGACCGTGGTATACGCGGGCTGGTCATCGTCAACGCGTGCACCCGCTTTTCGGTATCCGAAGAGGGGCTGCTGACGGCCGATTCGGGCGCTCTGCTCAGCGATGTGGCGCGGGCCGTGTCAGCGCAGGGCTGGGCGGGGTTGGCTTGGGCCGCGGGAATCCCGGGGACGGTCGGTGGCGCCGTGGTGAACAACGCCGGCGCCTACGGCGGGGCCATGGCTGACGTGGTGGTATCGGCAACCGTGCGCACCCCGGAGGGCGAGGTCGCCGAGTGGCGCGCTGACCGGCTCGGCTACGGCTACCGCACCAGCGCCCTGAAGAGCTCCCCCGACTGTGGCCGGTCGTGCATCGTGCTGCGCGCGACGCTGGCCCTGAAGCGCGGGGACGCCGAGGAACTGGCAGCCCAGGTCCGCCAGACCGAGGAACAGCGGGGGGTGCGCGTTCCGCAGGGGTGCTGCGCCGGGAGCGTCTTCAAGCGCACGCTGCATTACCCTGCCGGGTTCCTCATCGAGCAGGCAGGGCTGAAGGGGCGACGCATTGGCGGGGCAGAGGTATCTCCGCAGCACGCCAACTTCATCATGAACGTGGGCTCGGCTACGGCCGCTGACGTCCGGGCGCTCATCGAGGAAGTGCAGGACGCCGTGCGGCAGGCCTTCGACGTCGAGCTGGAGCCCGAGATCCAGTACATCGGCGAGTGGGACTAGAGCACTGGGGCGCGGGAGGGGCGGGTGCCCCCGGGCGCCGAGGCAGATGAGGTCGATAGGGATGCGCAAGATACGGGTCGCGGTGTTGTTCGGCGGGAGATCGGGCGAGCACGAGGTGTCCATCGCCTCGGCCAAGTCGGTCATGGGCGCCATGTCGCCGGACCGCTACGAGGTCCTGCCGGTGGGCATCACCAAGCAGGGGCGCTGGTTGACCAGTGGTGACCCGCTGGCGGCCCTGGCCAGCCCCGACGGGCCGGCGCTCCTTGGCGAGGCCTCCGAGGGGGAGGCCCCCGGCGTGCCGGCCAACGCCATCCGGTCGGCGGCGGCCCGCGAGCTGGTGCCGGGCGCCTCGGCCAAGTTCCCAGCGGTGGACGTCGTGTTCCCGGTGCTGCACGGTACGTTGGGGGAGGATGGCACCGTCCAGGGCCTGCTCGAGCTTGCCGATCTGCCCTACGTTGGGTCCGGCGTGCTGGGCTCGGCTGTCGGGATGGACAAGGTGGCTATGAAGGCCATCCTGGAGGCCAACGGGTTGCCGGTGGTGGAGTACGTGGCGGTGGCGCGCAAGACCTGGCGCCGCGAACCCGAGGCGACCATGGACCGGGTGGAGGCGCGCTTTGCCTACCCGGTGTTCGTCAAGCCGGCCAACATGGGCTCCAGCGTGGGGATCTCCAAGGCGCATGACCGCACGGAGCTGGCGGCCTCATTGAGACTGGCGGCGCGGTTCGACCGGCGCCTGCTGGTGGAGCGCGCCGTCAATGCTCGCGAGCTCGAGTGCAGCGTGTTGGGCAACGACGAGCCGGTCGCCTCGGTGGTGGGCGAGGTGGTGCCCTGCAACGAGTTCTACGACTACAAGGCCAAGTACATCAACGGGGACTCGGCGTTGTACATCCCGGCGGACCTGCCGGCGGAGGTCGCTCGCCAGGTCCAGGACCTGGCGGTGCGCGCTTTTGTGGCGCTGGACTGCGCCGGCATGGCCCGCGCGGACTTTTTGCTCTGCCGGGATACCGGCACCCTGTACCTCAGTGAGCTCAACACGATCCCGGGGTTCACCGAGATCAGCATGTACCCCAAGCTGTGGGAGGCCAGCGGGCTGCCCTACCCGCAGCTGATCGACCGGCTGATCGAGCTGGCTCTGGAGCGGTACGAGGACAAGGCGGGCGTCGAGCATAGCTACGGGTTCGATCACTAGGTACTACCGGGAACGGGCCAGATGCGCATCGGACGATTCGCTCCAGCCAAACGGAACAGGCGCTCGCAGGTGCGGCTCACGCCCTCCGAACGTTCCGCGGCGCCGCAGGCTGGCCTGGCGACGACCGCCGAGGGGGTGCTCTCCGCCAGGGTTCCCGCGGTGATCCTGTTGGCGGGTGCGCTGTGGCTGCTCGTGCGCCTGCTGAGCGACGCGCGATTTGAGGTCCACCAGGTGGAGGTTCGCGGTCTGAACCACTTGGCCACGGAACAGGTGGCCGAGCTCGTGGACGTGGCCGGGCGCAGCATCTTTCTCGTGCGCGCCCAGGTGCTGGAGCACGGCATTCTGCAGAGGTACGGCTGCATCGATGCGGTCGACGTCCGTTGTCGCCTGCCGGACCAGGTCACCGTGACCGTCCGAGAGAAAGACGTGGCCCTGGTATGGCAGAGCGGAGAGCGTTACTGGTGGCTGGGCCCCGACGCTGAGGTTCTCGGGGAAACCGACGACCCCGGCGACCTGGTGGTGCTGCGCGACGTGGAGGGCCGGGCTCCTGATCCCGGCGCCTACGTGCCGGGGGTGCCCGTAGCGCTGGCACAGGACCTGGGCACGGTCCTCTCGACCAACCGGCATTACGACTACACCGCCGAGGCGGGGCTGGTCGTCTATGTCACGGCGGAGGGCTGGCCCGTCTACTTGGGGCACGAGGGCGAGGCGGCCCGCAAGGTGGCGATCATGCGCTCGCTGGTGGATAGCCTGGTCAGCCGCAGGGCGAGCGTGGCGTATATAGACTTGCGCAACGAACGTCGACCGACCTACAAGCCCGGCTGAGGCAGAGGCGAAGAAAGGACACGGACTTGGAGAGAACGATCGTCGGCGTCGACGTAGGCACGACCAAGATCTGCACCTTGGTCGGAGAGGTCAGCGAGGGCGACACCCTCCGCGTGACCGGTGTCGGCGTGGTGCCTTCGCGGGGGTTGCGCAAGGGCGTGATCACCGACGTGGAGGAGGCCGCGGCCGCCATCGCCGAGTCGATCCAGAAGGCCGAGAGGGTCGCGGGACACTCCATCTCGCGTGCCTACGTGGGCGTCGGTGGGAGCCACATCGCCTCGCAGAACAACCGCGGCGTGGTGGCCATTGGCAAAGGCGACCGCCCGGTGGACCATGACGACATCGACCGGGCCATGGAGGCCGCCCTGGCCGTGCCGCTGCAGCACAACCGACGCATCATCCACTCGATCGCCCGCGAGTTCGTCGTCGATGGGCAGGATGGTGTGCGCAACCCGATCGGGCTGCTTGGCTATCGGCTGGAGGTCGAGGCGCACATTGTGAGTGGTGCGGTGACGTCGATCCAGAACCTGGTCAAGTGCGTGGAGATGAGCCAGATCGAGATTGCCGCGCTGGTGCTGCAGCCGCTGGCCTCGGCGGACGCTGTGCTCACCGACGAGGAAAAGGACCTCGGGGTGGCCCTGGTCGATATCGGGGGCGGCACCACCGACCTGGCCCTCTACACCGGCGGCAGCATCTATGAGACGCAGGTCTACGCGGTGGGCGGCAACCACCTGACGAACGACATTGCCGTGGGCCTGCGCGCGCCACTGGCCACCGCGGAGGACATCAAGATCCGCTACGCGTCGGCGTTGCCCGAGATGGTCGACCCGCGCGAGATGATCGAGATCGCCACGTTTGGTGAGGAACCGCACAGCGCCGTGCCGCGGCGGGAGCTGTGCCAGATCGTCGCCTACCGCGCCGAGGAGATGTTCGGGCTCGTCGCCCGAGAGATCCGCCGCGCGGGGTTTGAGGGGATGTTGCCGGCCGGCGTGGTGGTTACAGGCGGGACGGCCAACCTCCCTGGCCTGCGCGAGGCGGCGGCAGATACGCTGCAGCTGCCGGTACGTATCGGCATGCCCCGGCGCCTGCGCGGGCTGGTAGAGACGATCTCCAGCCCCGCGTATGCCACCAGCGTGGGGTTGCTTCTGTGGGGCATGCGAGAAGAGGCCCGGGTGAGCGTCGTCTCGCATGCGGGTGGTGCTCCGCGCTGGTATTCGGGGCTTGTGGAATGGCTGAGGGTATTCAACCCAAGAGGGTAGCGCCGTAGAAGGAGTTGCAGGATGGACAGCTTCCAGCAGGTAGATGACCTTGCCCAGCTCAAGATTGTGGGGGTCGGGGGCGCTGGTTCGAATGCCGTCGACCGGATGATCGAGGTAGGCGTTCACAACGTCGAGTTCATTGCACTCAACACCGATGCGCAGGCCCTGGCCAGTTCGACGGCGGGGATCCGTATGCGCATCGGTGATCAGATCACCCGCGGGCTCGGTTGCGGCGGCAATCCCGAGTTCGGCGAGCGCGCCGCGCAGGAATCGGCCGAGGAGATCGCCGAGCTGCTGCAGGGCGCCGATATGGTGTTCGTGACGGCCGGGATGGGCGGCGGCACGGGCACGGGCGGTGCGCCGGTGGTAGCGCGCATCGCCAGGGAGTTGGGCGCGCTCACCGTCGGCGTGGTGACGCGGCCGTTCTCCTTTGAGGGCGGGCGGCGGGCGCGGCTGGCCATGGCCGGGATCGAGAGGCTCCGCGAGCACGTGGACACCCTGATCGTCATCGCCAACGATCGCCTCCTGCAGATTGTCGACCGCAAGGCCTCCATGCGCGAGGCTTTCCTGGTGGCCGACGACCTCCTGCGCCAGGGCGTCCAGGGCATCTCGGACCTGATCACGGGCACCGGCCTGGTGAACGTCGACTTTAACGACGTGCGCACGATCATGGGCAACGGCGGATCGGCCCTGATGGCCATTGGCCATGGCCAGGGTGAGGCGCGGGCGGTCGACGCGGCGACTCAGGCGATCAACTCGGACCTGCTCGACGTGCGCATCGACGGTGCCAAGGGCGTGCTGTTCAACGTCAAGGGCGGGCCGGACCTGTCGCTGTACGAGGTCACCGAGGCTGCCGAGGTCATCCGCCAGGTCGTTGACGCGGACGCCAACATCATCTTCGGGGCGGCCATCGACGACGCGCTGGGCGACGAGGTGCAGATCACGGTGATCGCCACCGGTTTTGAGGCCCAAGCCCAGGCGAGCCAGCCGGCCGAGGAGCGCCGCGCCCCCGAAGAGCGCAAGCGCACCGCCAAGATGATCGAGTTTCCGCTCAAGAGCTTTGACCGTGGGGACGACCATCTGGACGTACCGTCGTTCCTGCGCCGCTGATCGGGCCCGCTTGTCGTGGGTCGATCGGGCGCCAGGCGTTCCCCCGGCCGGATTAGGGAGTCTACCATGAAGTGCCCCTTCTGCGGCGCTACAGAGTCGCGGGTCGTTGACACTCGAGAGGTGGGAGACGGCATTCGACGGCGCCGCGAGTGTCTGGTGTGTGTGCAGCGCTATACGACCTACGAACGGATCGCCAAGACGAATCTCGTGGTGGTCAAGCGGGACGGACGCCGCGAGAGCTTTGACCGGCAGAAACTGTTCGACGGGATCTGGAAGGCGTGTGCCAAACGCCCCATCGCGACCGAGCGCATCGAGGAGATGGTCTCGGAGATCGAGTCGTTCCTGTACGGCCTGGGCCAGTCGGAGGTGTCCAGCCGGGTGGTGGGTGAGACGGTGATGGAACGCTTGCGCGAGCTGGATCCCGTGGCGTTTGTGCGCTTTGCGTCAGTATACCGGTCCTTTGCCGATCTCAAGACGCTCAAGCGCGAGGTGGATGGGATGCTGGCGCGCGGCGGGTCCCAGGCGGAGGGGACCTAGACGAGAACCACAGGGGCGAGCCGGCCCCGGCGATGCCTGCGCTGCGGGCACCGTCACAGCGGCTGACATTGTGCGACATCCTGCGTTACCCTCACAGGCGGGCGCTGCTGCGAACATCACGTTCGGGGCGGCGCCCGCCTCGCGTCTGTTGACGGCGAAACGGGCCAGAAGGGCGGTTTGGCACGATCGGGGCGATGATGTATACTGTCTTCGTTGCCCTGCAGAGCAGTGAACCGGGCGGTTGGGGGGCAGTCCCCCAGAGAGCCGCCACCTGGGCAGGGATTCGGCAAGGGGCGCCTCAGGCGAGTGCGCCGAGTGCCGAAAGGGGATTTGACAGGGGCCGCGGAGGCCCGTATAATCCCCCCTCGTGCGCCTGGACAGGCGGGTGCACACCGGGAGAGCGGAGGGCTGAGAGCGCAAAGCGACAGGCCCAAAACAGTGAAAATCCCGGGTTTGACAGGCCAGAGCCAGTATGCTACAATCCTCGACGTTGCTGTGAGGAAAACAGCATAGAGATCGGCTCAAAGGGTCGAGATCGCAAGACACCTTAACAACTAAAGAGTGGCAGAAACACGCAACGCGCTAGGGTCGGAACGAGCGATCAAGGGATCGCGAAGAG
>JAAZBY010000484.1 GCA_012513595.1 Chloroflexota bacterium | reverse complement strand
CCAAGCTCTACCTCGCATTCTTTTTCGTCCTGTGCGCCGCGTACTTCTTCATGCGCGCCGCGGGTCTGTAGCTTAGGTCCCAACACGTCCGAGAAAAATCGGGTAGGCGGGGTCGTCACCGGCCCCGCCTCCCACACCACCCGGCATGCGGGTCCGCACCGGGCGGTTCACTCAGCCGCAAGCGCTATGTATCGTTCGTGCAGACTGTGGTAGCCCAGTTGTTTGAGCCGCGTGTTGGACAGCGCCTGTTGCAGAGCGGGACTGCCCGCCCTGCGCCACAGCCCCGGCCCGTCATAGACCGTACCCCAGGCGAGCCACGGACCAATCCCGGCCTACGCACATAGATGTTGCAGTCGTCGGCATAGCGACAGAAGCGATGCCCTCGCCGCTCCAACTCCTGATCCAGGTCGTGGAGCAGGATGTTGGCCAGCAACGGCGACAGCGGCCCGCCCTGCGGCGTGCCCTCGTGTCGTTCCATCACCACGCCCTGCAACATCACTCCGGCCTGCAGGTAACGCCGAATCAGGCGCAACACCCGCCGGTCGTCCAGCCGCTTTGCCAACTTGCCCATCAGCACATCGTGGTTGACCCGGTCGAAGAACTTCTCTAAGTCCAGGTCCACGACCCACGTGTGCCCGGCCGCTACGTGCGCCCGCGCCGCCGCCAGCGCCTGATGGGCGCTCTTGCCGGGGCGAAACCCGTAGCTATGGGGCGAGAACATCGGCTCGTACAACGGCGACAACACCTGCAGCAGCGCCTGCTGAAGGAGGCGGTCCAGCACTGTCGGAATGCCCAACTGCCGCACTCCACCGCCGGGCTTGGGAATATCCACCCGTCGCACCGGCTGGGGCTGGTACGTGCCATCCAGCAATTCCTGCCGCAAACGCGGCCAGTGCTGCCGCAGGTAGCCGTCCAACTCGTGCACCGTCATCCCGTCCACGCCGTTACTGCCCTTGATGGACTTCACCTGCTTCAACGCCCGCCGCATGTTCGCCGCCGCCACCACCGCTTCCATCCACCCCGCCGCCGGCGCCAAGGCTGCCGGACGAGACGGTGCCGCACACGCTTCGAGCCCTTCATCGGGTGACGGCTGGGCTGCACCCGCCGCGCCCCAATCGAAGGCCAGTTGTCTGGTGTGCCGCCGCATGACGTATGCGAACCCTCTCGTGGTGCCTTGTGGCTGTGTGTTCGGCCCTTCCCTGAAGCACTGCCTCACGTACTATGGCTTCGGCTGACTTCTGCCGCCCCGTCCCGCCTCGTTGCCGCGGCGGTAGCCAGATCTCTGGCAGGGCTGCAGATCTCCCGGGATAAGCTCATCCTCTGTCGCCCCGCTCCTGCCGGATTTACCACGAGCCGATTGGGGCATCTCGGGTTTCACTGTCCGTTGCCAGCTCACCCATCGCTCATGGCCTACGATCCGGTTCCTGTTCGTCAGGTCGTGGCTGTGGCTAAGGCTTCTTTCAGACCCCGCCTCGCGGCGACGCCATTGCCTTCGCTTAACGGTTACCATGCCCGATACCGTAGAGGACTTACACCTCCGAGAACATGATCATGCCCGGCATACAACGACGGGGACTGACCTGAGTCAGTCCCCGTCTCCTTCTTCATAGCTCCCCGGCTTCAGCTCTCATCAATGCCTGCCGCTACCACCGCCGGGGTTGCATGTACATTCATTCCCCCATACTTGTCAAAGACCCAGTGGACATCGTCCTCTGTGACGTCCCCAGAGGGCAGGTCTACGGAGACCACTGCGCCCTCCGTCTCGAGGACCTCGGCATAGCGGTGGACGATTTCCTCCGCCACGCCCTGGTCCTTCAGGTACCCGACCGCCCCACCGGCAACCGCCCCGGCTGCCGTCGCTCCAATTGCTCCGCCAAGTGCCGTGGCCAGTGCCCCGCCTCCGGCCACCACCCCAAAGCCCGGCACCACCATCGAGGCAATCGCCACCACCGCCCCGATGCCCAGGCCTACTGCGCCGCCATTCTTGGCGCCTGACACCACGTCCTTCCGTGTCGTCGTGGTCAGACCATGCTCCGCCGAGCGCTCCTGGGCGTGCGTGTCTTCAACTTCCTCTTCTT
>JAAZBY010000483.1 GCA_012513595.1 Chloroflexota bacterium | reverse complement strand
ACGCTGACCCTGACCTACCTGGACGTGACGGCGCCCCGCGCCGTGGTGCCGGCCTTCCCGGGGGTGGGGTTCCGCGAAGACACGCTGACCCTCTACGAGCGGGCCGGTGATGCCTGGGTCGACGCGGCGGCCGGCTGCGAGCCGGCCTCCGCCACCCTGCGCGAGCCGGAGGTGAACCGCCTGACCGTGGCGATCTGCCACCTGGGCGAGTTCGGGCTGTTCGGGGAGCTGGAGTGGACCCTCTACCTGCCGGTCATCAGCCCCGCCCCGGGGGTACGGTAGGGGAAGAGAAGAGAATAGAAACATGAAGACACGGAGGGTACGGAGAAGAGAAGAGAAGAAGGACAGGATTTACAGGATTTACAGGATTGGGAAGAGGAACGGGACAGCGCCGGCGTGTGGTCTGGCCGGTAATCCTGTCAATCCTGTAAATCCTGTCTTCCCCTTTCTTCTCTTCTCGGTGCCCTCTGTGTCTCCGTGGTTCCATTCTCTCCTCCCGTTCTCCTATGCGAAACACTACTTCCCGGCCTAGCCCCCTTTGCCCGCTCCGGCCGGTTGACGCGCTGCCTACGCGCCGGCATACTGAATAACGCGTCTGCGGTCCCGCCCTAGCACTCACGCCCCACCCAAGGAGCCGTCATGCTACGCCTGTCTCCCACCGTCCTCGGCCGCCTGGGTCGCCTAGCCCTGGCAACTCTCCTCCTCGCCACCGTGGGCCTGTGGCCCGCCAACCCGCCCCCCGCCGTCCACGCCGACACGTTGGACGCCGAGGCCGCCGCCCTCCAGGCCCTCTACGACGCCACCGGCGGCGCCTCCTGGTACCTGTACATGCCGTGGCCCGCCACGATCACCGCTGCCAACGCCTGCTCGCTCGAGGGAGTCACCTGCGACGGCAACGGCCACGTCATCGCGCTGGACCTTGCAGTAAGCGGCCTAGAGGGCCCCCTGCCGGCCGCCTTGGGCGACCTGACCTTCCTCCAGCACCTCGACCTGCACGGCTCGACGTTGCCGGGCGGCATTCCGGTCTCCTTTGTCAACCTGATCCACCTCGAGTACCTGGATCTGTCGATGGCCTCGCTCGGCGCGGAGCTCCCCCCTTTCCTCGGCATGCTCGACAAACTGACCCACCTCGACCTGAGCTGCTCCGCGTTCATCGGCACTATCCCGGACCTGTCGGGTCTGACGGCCCTCGAGGAGCTATACCTGCACGGCAACGCGTTGACGGGCCCCATCCCCGGCACTCTGGCGGGCCTGCCCAACCTGAACACCCTGTGCCTGCAGGAGAACCAGCTGGATGGGCCCTTCCCGGCCGCCTTTGGCGCAGCAGAGAACCCCCAGCCCCACCTGGCCTACCTCCGCGCCGATGGCAATCTCCTGGCCGGCACCATCCCGGCCAGCCTGGGCGCTCTGCCGGCGCGCGTGGAGCTCAACCTTTCCTATAACCGCCTGACCGGTGAGATCCCGGCCTCCTTGGGCGACCTGAGCGCGCTCGAGGACCTCGACCTCTCCAAGAACAGCCTGACCGGCGAGATCCCGGCCTCGCTGGGCAACCTGCGCGCGCTCAAGACGTGCCTGCTCAAGTACAACAGCCTCAGCGGGGCCATCCCCACCGCGCTCGGCGCGCTGAGCCAGCTCGTGTACCTGGATCTCCGCGCCAACGACCTGACGGGGCCCATCCCCGTGACGTTCGGCGGCCTGGCCAGCCTCACGACGCTCGACCTGCGTGAGAACCGCCTCTCCGGCGGCATCCCCGCGGAACTGGGGAACCTGCCTCATCTGGACCTGCTCACCCTGGGCTACAACCAGCTCATCGGCCCGGTGCCCACCGAGCTGGGCAACGCCACGAGCCTCACGTACGCCGACCTGCGCTACAACATGCTCTGGCCCGCCGGCCCCTACTCGGCGCACCTGGAAGCCCTCCTGGAGCCGGCCTGGACCTCCCAGACCGTGCCGCCCACCGGCCTGGCGGCGGCCTCGCTCCCCGGCGGCGCCGAGGTCACCTGGGCGGAGCGGCCCGGGCTGATTATCGGTGGCCACTATGAGGTCGGCCTGGCGGCCGCCCCCCAGGGGCCCTACCAAGTCCTCGCCGCCACCGCCGACCGCACGGCCACCGGCATCCGCGTGACGGGCCTGGCTTCCGGCCAGCCCGTGTACCTGGCGGTGCGCTCCGTCAGCGACGCGACCTCGCGGCAAAAGAGCATCCTGAGGAGCCTTTACTCCGCCGCGGTGGAGGTGACGCCCTTGGGCGTCACCATCGTGGGCCCCACCGAAGGGTCCTACGGCCAGCCCTACGCCTTCACCGCCCAGGTGACGCCGTCCCTGCCGGCCGAACCGATCACCTACACCTGGGCGCCGGAGCCCGCGAGCGGACAGGGGACGGCCACGGCTACCTACGTGTGGGAAAGTTCCACCGCGCCGGGCATCGCCGTCGCCGTGGAGGCCGCGGGCCTGGTGATGACCGACACGCACCGGTTCCTGCCGCTCTGGGGCACGACCATGCCCGTCTTGCCGCAGGAGGCCAGCGAGATGACGGTGCATATTCTGGGCGGGGGCTCGGTGCGCATCGCGGTGCCGGCCGGCGCCGCCGCGGAGCCCTTCACCCTGCGGTACGGCCTGCCGACAGAGTGGTATGAGCCGCCGGAGGGCCTGTACGCCGCCGAGCACCACTTTACCCTGCAGGCCTACCGCAACGGGGCGCTCGTGCCCGACCTGCTTCTCTCCCGGCCGATCACGCTGACCCTGACCTACCGGGACTTGCAGGCGGGCATCAGCGCGGTGCTGATCCCGCCCACGCGGCTGCGGGAAGACTCGCTGACGCTCTATGCGCGCGTTGGGGACTCCTGGGCCGACGCGGCCGCCGGCTGCAGGCCGCCCTCCGCGTACCTGCGTGAGCCGGACGAGAACCGCCTGACCGTACCTGTCTGCGGGCTGGGCCATTTCGGCCTGTTCGGGCAGCGGGAGTGGTGGATGTACCTGCCAGTGATCAGCCCCGCCGCGGCTCGGTAGAGGGGAAGAGCATCGAAACACGGAGACACGGAGGGCACGGAGAAGACAAGACAGAAGAAAACAGGATTTACAGGATTGGCAGGATTACCGGCCACACCACACCCTGGCGCCGCCCCGTTCCTCTCCCCAATCCTGTAAATCCTGTTAATCCTGTCCTT
>JAAZBY010000482.1 GCA_012513595.1 Chloroflexota bacterium | reverse complement strand
TCGGCATCCGCGGTATCCCGAAGGAAGAGGACCGTACCCTCTTTGCCGAGCGCGCCACCGCCGGCCTCGAGATGGACATGGGCATCTGGACGATGGACCGCTGCTTCACGCCCCTCATCGAGCCGCTCTACTTTATGCCCATCTCCGGCGGGACGCCGCCCAGCACGGCCCGTGAATGGGTGCAGTGGAACGACACCCGTGGCGCGCAGGGCACCGAGCCGCCCGAGGACGTCAGGGCGCAGTTTGCGCTGTACGAGGAGATCAAAGGCGCCACGCCCGACATTCTCCCCGGGCTGGCGCAGCAGTTCTTTGACAACGCCTCGGAGGCGATCTGGTTCATCGGCACCGTGGGCGTGTTGCCGCACGTCGGCATCGTGAAGAACAACTTCCGCAACGTGCCAGAGCAGGCTATCTCTGACTGGCTGCAGCTGACGCCGGGCAACACCAACGTGGAGCAGTACTTCTGGAAGCAGTAAGCGCATAGTGCTGCGCTGGCGCCGCGGAGGTTTCGCTGTCCTCCGCGGCGCACCTCTGGTACAATATCCGTGATCGGAAGGGCGACGCCAGCTAGTGGTCCAGTGGAACACCTGCCCGCGGGTGCCGCTTGTGATCCCCTCAAGGAGGGCACGTGCTGCAGTTTCTGATCAAGCGTCTGGGCTTCATCGCGATGAACCTCATCGTCGTCTCGTTGGTGGCTTTCATCATCATTGAGCTGCCCCCGGGCGACTACCTGACAGCCTACGCGGCCACCCTGGCTGCTTCGGGCGACTCGGTCGACGAGGCACAACTCGACGCGCTGAAGGTGCGCTACGGCCTGAACCTGCCCATTCATCAGCGCTACCTCAAGTGGGTGACCGGCATCCTGCGCGGGGACTTTGGGTACTCGTTCGGCTGGAACAAGCCGGTCTCTGAGCTGCTGTGGGAGCGGCTGGGGCTGACCGTCGCCGTCACGTTCTCCTCCCTGATGGTGACGTGGATCATCGGCTTTATTGTGGGCGTCTACTCGGCGACCCATCAGTACTCCATCGGCGACTATGTCTTCACGGGCATCTCCTTTATCGGCCTGGGCGTGCCTGACTTTCTGATCGCGATGGTGCTATTATGGGTCGGGTTCAAGTATTTTGGCGCCAACGTCGGTGGGCTCTTCTCACAGCAGTACCAGGTAGCGCCCTGGTCGTGGGGTAAGTTCGTCGACATGCTCAAACACCTGTGGGTGGCGCTCATCGTGCTGGGCGTCGGCGGGTCTGCCAGCATGATCCGTATTATGCGGGCCAATCTCCTGGATGAGCTGTCCAAGCCGTACGTCGAGACGGCGCGGGCCAAGGGCGTCGCGGAGAGCAAGATGCTCATGCGCTACCCGGTGCGCCTAGCGCTGAACCCCTTTATCAGCACGGCTGGTTGGGCGCTGCCCGGCCTGATCAACGGGGCCACCATCATCTCCGTGGTGCTCAGCCTGCCCACTACCGGGCCGCTCCTGCTGAACGCGCTCATGGTGCAGGACATGTACCTGGCCGCGTCGTTTGTCCTGGTCCTCAGCGTGCTGACGATTATCGGGACGTTGCTTTCCGACATTGTGCTTGCCTGGCTCGATCCGCGCATTCGGCTGGGAGCCACATAGGCGAGAGGAGTGCCTGCCCATGGCGACGGACGATTCCGGGCAAGACGTACAGGGTGTGGCGGCGGCGCCCCCGGCCGCAACAGCCGTGGCCGAAGAGCGCATCTATGTGGCCTCACAGGGCCAGCTGATGTGGTGGAAGTTCCGCAAGCACAAGGCGGCCCTGATCTCGGCGGTGCTGCTGATCCTGATCTACATGGTGGCCATCTTTAGCGAATACTTGGCCCCCTATGATCCGAACAAGTACGACGTGCGCTATTCCTACGCGCCGCCGCAGCTGCCGCGCTTTGTGGACGACAACGGCGTCTGGTCTCTGCGCCCGTTTGTCTACGGCCTAAAGCAAGAGCGCGATCCGGTGACCATGCGCCTGATGTTCACGCTCGACCCGGAGCAGAAACACTACCTGCGTTTCCACACCCATGGCGTCGCCTACGAGACCTGGGGCCTGTGGGAATCGGACCGGCACCTGATCGGGCTGGACGACCCGGACCAGATGTTCTTCGTGCTGGGGGCGGACCGCATGGGCCGCGACATGCTCTCGCGGATCATCTATGGCACGCGCATCTCGATGTCGATCGGCCTGGTGGGCGTCGCGGTGAGCCTGGTGCTGGGTATTCTGATCGGCGGCGTCTCGGGGTACTATGGCGGCGCCATCGACAACGCCATCCAGCGACTCATCGAGTTCATCCGGTCGATCCCCACGATTCCGCTCTGGATGGCGCTGAGCGCAGCAGTGCCCAAGGAGTGGCCACCGCTGCGGGTGTACTTTGTGATTGTGGTGCTGCTGTCGTTCATCGGCTGGACGTCACTGGCCCGCGTGGTGCGTGGACGCTTCCTGGCGCTGCGCAACGAGGATTTCGTCATGGCGGCGCGGCTGCAGGGCGCCAGCGAGATGCGCGTCATCATGCGACACATGGTTCCCGCCTTCTGGAGCCACATCATCGCCTCGCTCACGCTGAGCATCCCGGGCATGATCCTGAGCGAGACGTCGCTCTCTTTCCTGGGGCTAGGTCTGCGCCCGCCGGTGATCAGCTGGGGCGTGTTGCTGCAAGAGTCGCAAAACCTTCGCGCCGTGGCTACCGCCTCCTGGCTGCTGCTGCCTGGGCTGGCCGTCGTGCTGGCGGTGCTGGCCTTCAACTTTGTGGGTGACGGCATCCGCGACGCGGCCGACCCCTACGCCCGCTAGGGGGCCCTCCGACCGCGCGGGCTGGGTAGGCCGGCGCTGAGCCGGACGTTGCTGTGGAATTCGGGCGCCCCCGGGGCGCCCGAACGCTTTCAGCGGAGGCTGCGCGCCCGCCATCTATTGACGTCCTCGTGACGAGGGTTACTCATAGGGAGGCTATCTTGAACTTCACGGCGATAGTGTTCGACTTTGACTACACCCTGGCCGACTCTTCTCCGGGGGTGATCAAGTCCATCGACTATGCCCTGCGCGTTCTGGGTCTGCCGGCGGCGCCGGACGAGGCGATCTGCCGGACCATCGGCCTGAGCCTCGAGGAGGCGCTCGTGCGGTTGGCCGGTGAGGAGGCCCGGCCGCTGGCGCCCGAGTTCCACCGCCTGTTCATCGCCAAGGCCGACCTTGTGATGGCCCCTTGCACCACCGTCTACGACGGCGTGGGCGACCTGCTCGCGGCGCTACGCGGGCGCGGCCTGCGCGTGGGGATCGTCTCCTCCAAGTACCGGCGGCGCATCGAGACGGTGCTGGGGCGGGACGGGCTGCTCGGGTACGTCCATACCATCGTCGGCGGGGAAGACGACGTGGCCCTCAAGCCGGATCCCGAGGGCCTGCAGGAGGTCATGCGGCGCCTGGCAACGGAACCGTGTGCCACCCTCTACGTTGGCGACAGCATCGTCGACGCGCAGACGGCCGCGCGGGCAGGGACGCCCTTTGTGGCCGTCCTCACCGGCACCACGCCCGCCGAGGCGTTCGCCCAGTACCCGTCGCTCGCCATCGTGCCGCGCGTGGGAGACGTATTGCCGCTCGTCACCGGGCGGGACGGGGCCGGCGGCGCAGGGGCCTAGCGCCGGTACGTGCCGACCAGGACCGCCTCGGCGAGGAGGTGCCCCTCGGCGGCGCGCAGGACGTCGGCCTTGTTCGCGCCGGAGGGCAGGTCGAGGGAAGCGTCCAGTGCGAGGAGGGTGAAGCGGTAGTGATGCGTCCCGCTCGGCGGGCAGGGGCCGCCGTAGGCGGCCTGCCCCCAGCCATTGATGCCCTGGAACCCCCCGGATGGCAGCGCTGCGCCGGGCGCTACACCCTCGTCGATCCCATCAGAGGTAGGGGGAAGGTTGTACAGCACCCAGTGTACGAACGTCCCGCCCGGCGCGTCGGGATCGTCGACGAGGAGCGCCAGGGTCACGGCGCCCTCGGGAAGGCCCGACCAGGAGAGCGACGGGGAGAGGTCATCCCCGTCGCAGGAGTGCCTCCCGGGGATGGTGCCCCCGTCCTGGAAGGCGCTGCTCTCCAGCACCAGGGGGACCTGGCCGGGCGCAGCGCTCGGGGCCGGCAGAGGGGCATCGTCGCCGCGCGCGCACGAGGCGCCAACGAGCGCCGCCAGCAGGAGAGCGCTCCCCAGCGCCGAGATGATCGTTCCCATGGCTGCACCTCCTTACTGAGGGGGCCGGCCGACAGTCTCAGTATAGGGATGTTCCGGCGCGCGCCGCAAGCGCGCCACGTTGCGGGCTAGTCCATCGCTAGTGGCACACCAGGAGGGGCATATGCGCTCCGTAAGTATCCCCAACACCGACCTGAACGTC